>CAJUQU010000198.1 GCA_910588595.1 uncultured Lachnospiraceae bacterium
GACAACGCAGGACTGGTGCAAATAGCAGGTGCTGTATTCACTGTTATTTGCGCAAAGCTGTACCAGTACAAGGAATGATCGGGCGGGTGAATGTGAGTTATTGTGTATTGTGACAGGAAAGGAAGAAGCGAATGTATGATATGAATGATCTGATCCCCGTTGTTGCGATGCTCACTAGGCAGTATACAGGCATTGAGAGCAGTTCTGTGACTTACGAGAAGGCAAATCAGCTGATGGAGGCTGTGTTGTACTGCATTCGGGAAACGGAACACAGCGGGGAGACTGTGCTGGTCAGCCAGCGGCAGGACGCGATGCAGGCATACAGGGCAGGTGCGCAGCTGGTGCGCAGAAAGACGGAGGCGCTGTTAGCTTTTTACGAGTGCAATAAAAAGGATTTTTGTGCATATGGAAATGTGTATCTCACAGATGTTTTGCAGAAGGGGCTGCCGGCGTTTTTTAAGTATTATGACGAGAAGTATGAGCCACAGAATACGATCCTGACACTGGATTATCCACTCTTCACGGATCTGACCGAATATCAGGGAATAGACTGCGTTGATCTGTATGTGAGGAATCTTGTACACGAACAGAAGTTCCTTGCGAAATTTGGCGAAGGATATGTGACGAGTGTCCTCCGTGTCTATTGCGATGAATACGAAGAGCTTCCCGAAAACATTGCCGGGATTGTCTTTGGGAATGTGATCGGACATATCCTTGCGGGCAGACCGCTGGCAGAAAGATTGTGCCGGGAGGATCTGGCGGGGATTTGTGAACAGTACCGGGCATGTGAAAATGAGATGGGTGGGAGATTCAGGGAGAAGACCAGCGAGGTCGCAGCAGCATTTCTCACACAGCATTATGCGGATGAAGAGCAGATGCAGCAGTATATGCTGACGGGGCTGCCGGACCTCTGTGCGCGGATCGAAAATGCTGCCGCCTGTGGGAATCTGGATAAAATTTTTGTGTATTAGATATCTGTTCCACTGATTTTTCGTATACAGGTTGTACTACAGATGAAAAACAACTTTCAGAGCCTCATCTTCCGTGAGCAGTTTCTTGGCAAGCGTGCGGTATTGCTCCTCATGAAGATATGTGTGGCGGAACGGTTTGATCGATGGGGCAAGGTCGATCGCTGTCTCGTAGTCCTCCACATTGAGATTGAGGGTAGCAGCGTAATCCCAGAAGCCGGTCTCGGTAAAGACAGTGTTCACGCGCTGATAACGGTGGTCGTGGACACGGCTCATGAGATAGGTTGCGATGCCGACCTGTATGCCGTGCAGCTGCGGGATTTCCAGCATTTTATCCAGTGCGTGGGAGATCAGATGTTCGCTGCCGCTTGTGGGCGCGCTGCTGCCAGCGATCTCATTTGCGATGCCGCTCATGGCGAGGGAGTCGAGCAGTTCCTTTAGAAACAGGTCATCATGAATGCTGTGAAAAGGTGTGCGTACAAAACTGTTCACAGCTTTCTTGGCGATCATGAGGGCAAAGTCGTTGACCTGCGCAGCGCCATGCGCCTCCTCGAATTTCCAGTCGTACAGCGCGGTGATCTTGGATACCATGTCTCCGATTCCCGAGTAGATGAATTTTTCCGGAGCGCTCTTGATGACGGAAGTGTCCACAATGATGCCGTATGCAAGGCGCGCAGGAACGGAATTTCTGCGCCCGTTTACGATCAGGGATGCGCTGGCGCTGGAAAAGCCGTCGCTCGACGACGAGGTTGGGACGCTGATGAAGGGCAGCTTGCGCAGGAAACCGATATATTTTGCCGCATCGATGACCTTGCCGCCGCCAAGTCCGATCACTGCCTGCGTGGAATTGGGCAGCCCAAATGCCAGGTTAATGATATCGTCGATATTGACGGTATCAAGCTCGCAGTATTCCAGCACTTCAATACCGGCTTCCCGCAGGGCGTCCATCACCTTGTAGCCAAACATGTCGATCAGACCGTTTCCGAAGTAAATGACTACCTTTTTGAACGCACAGTCTCTTAGATAAACGCCGATATGCTCCAGTGCATTGGGTTCTACTTTTAATATAGTGGGGATTGCAATGTGGCTTGCGCTAAATTTGTTCATGATAGTTTATCTTTCCTTTCTCTCATCGATTCATTTGCATATATTTATTATATATCTTTTAAGACAGGGTGACAAATGAAATTTGTCAGAGATTGTTTTCCTATTTTTAAATATTTTTGTAAAGGCACCTAACAATCCAAAATACGTGGGGACTATATTGGTAAGAAACAGGAATCCCAGATCCTGGTTCGGAAACATTGATCAATGATAAGAACATTTTATAATGACTTGGGAGTAACAAAATGAAAAAAAATGAATTGTTGAAGGTAATCGATGACGAGATGCTGGAAAAGCTTTTTGGGTTCTGTTATGCCAGAACAAATGACAGTTATGAGGCGCAGGAGCTGTGTTCAGACATCATCTTTGAACTGGTAAAGGCAGCCCACACAGATGGCAGCATTGACAATCTCTATCCATTTATATGGAGGATCGCGCGCAATGTGTATGCGGATTTTCTGGATCGCGAGAAGCGTCATCTGGCGGTATTCTATGAGGGAAATTCGGATGTGGTATTTTCCATGATCGCCGAGCCGGAGCAGGAGGAGGACGACAGCGACGAGCTGCTCGGTTCAGTGTATCGACGGATCGCTTTTCTGACGAGGGCATACCGCGAGGTAATGATCCTGTTCTATATAGATGGATTGTCGACAGCAGAGATCGCAAAGCTTCAGGGTACAAGCGAGACAGCCATTCGCCAGAGATTATTTTCAGCGAGGAAAAAAGTCAGAAGTGAGGTAGACGACATGAATGAGATGTACAATAGACCGGTAGCGCTTGATCAGATCGAATATGTCCTATATGGATCGGGAGATCTCGGCTGGAGTGACCCGCGGGGAGTCTGTGTGAGACAGTTCACGAAGCATATTATCTGGCTTTGCCATAAAAAGACGATGAGCGCGAGGGAGATCGCATATGAATTGAATGTGCCGACAGTGTATGTTGAAGAGGAGCTGGAGATCCTGGAAGCGGGTGAAAATGGCAGATATGGGCTTCTTCGGAAACTGGAGAACGGGAAATATGCCATCAACTTCATTCTGCTCGACCGCGAGACGATCAGGCAGGCGAATGAAGTTTATATGGAAGAGCTTCCCCATATTTGTGAGGTTATTTGTACTTTTATAGAAAAGAATAAGGAAGAGTATCTTTCTTTTCCATATTTAAACAGAAAGATCGATCTGAACTTGATCTTATGGCAGCAGATCTATACGATCTCCAAGGTATTTTCAGAGTGTGTAGAGAAGGTTCTGAGTGAGAAATATTTTGCAGATGCAGGGAGTGTCAAACGTCAGTTTACCGTATTTGGATATGTTTGTAACGGGAAAAAGTATAACAGTGGATGGGATGTTGTTAAGGCAGGAAATGTATGTGGATATAGAAAAATTTATCTGGAAAATATCAATATCACACGAATCAGACAGCATTTCCGCTGTGACCTAAGTGCTGCGATGGATCCACAGATCCAATTAGCACTGCGCGCGATCAACGGACTCGCACTCCGTCAGCTTTCGGAGTCTGAGAAGGAACATGCCGCGAAGGCGATCGACTGCGGTTATCTGTACAGGGAGGGTGAGATGCTTTATACGAAGATCCTTGTCAGCGATATAAAGGATCAGGATCGACTGTTTGAGTTGAGCAAGAAACTGAATGATGGCTGTTTTGACAGGGAAGCAGAGAATGTTGCGGGGAGGATCGCCGATATGATCCGCAGAACAGTGCCGGAATATCTGCTTGCGGAGTGGAAATTTTTTAATATCTTGGCAAGTGGATCTGTGCTGGATAATGTTGTGGAGACTCTGATCGAAAGAGGTGTCCTGATCCCGCCAGAGGATGGGCTTGGCGCAGAAGGCTGCTGGATGAGTGTGGCGAGATAGCCGGAGAGGAGCAAATATGCTTTATTATATCTGTAAAGAATGGAAATGCAATCTCATGACGATCGTGATAACGATTGTATGTGTTATGTTGCAGATCAGCGTTAATCTGCTTACCATGCAGGGACTTCAACGTATTATTGAATTGAACTGGGGCAAGTTTTTGGTGATCGCTTTGATGAAGTTGTGCTGCTGGATTCTCAACTTCCTGTTCATTGGGCTGGAGGGGTATTTTGAATCGAAGGCGATCAGATACATGAATAACGATGTGCGCAGGGATATTGCCGTCACAATGACGGCAAAAAAACACGAGGAATTCCACAAAATGGATACAGGAGAATTGATCTCCCAGTTCTCGAATGATGTTGAGAGGATCGAAAACCTTGCATGGAGCTCCTTTTATCAGTGTGTGGAATGTACAGTCAGTATTATTTTGAGCATTATCGCACTGATCACAGTGCACTGGACCTTTCTCGTCGCTGCAGTCATCAATGCACTGCTGATGACCACAGTTCCCAAAATATTCGACAAAAAAATGTCGGCGCTCGGCTCAGCCTGCACGATCGAACAGACAGAAGGTCTCAATCACATCAAAGATATATCAGAAGGTTTTGATGTGTTGAGCCTGTTCGGGAAAAAGGAGCGCTTTGTCAGCGGGATCAGTGAGGGAAGCGACGGTATTGAAAAACCCAAGTTCAGACTCAATGCCACAAAAGGTGTTACGTATGCTGTTGTCAATTGTGCAAATCTGGTGTGTCAGATACTGGCGCATGTGTGGCTGGGATGGCTTGTATTCATAGGTGTTGTTTTTCCCGGCACAATGCTGGGTACGGGCAACATCATTGGCAGACTGAGCAGCGCTCTCGGAAATCTGGCTGCGATCAGGTTGTCTATAATTGCATCGAAACCTTATTTTGACAAGATCACAGAACACAGCTATCATCAGACCGATTATGAATATGTGCCGATCCTGCCTGTTACAATGGAAAACATCACATACAATTACGGGGAAAAGCAGGTTCTGCAAAAGGTATCTCTTGATGTCCAAAAAGGCGGCAAATACGCGTTGACCGGACCGTCTGGCTGCGGCAAGTCAACACTCTTAAAGCTCCTGCTCGGCTGGCTGCCCAATTACGGGGGAACGATCCTGTTTGGCGGCAGAAACGCTAGGGAACTGAGTGTGGAGCAGACACAGCAGCAGATCAGCTACATTGAACAGGACGTATACCTCTTTAATTCCACGATCCGGGATAACATAACCCTCGGTGACGATTTCACTGATGTACAGATTGCAGAGGCAGTGAGAAACAGTGCGCCTTCTTCGGATCTGGGGGATATGCCTGATGGACTGGACACGGTAGTTGGTGAGAACGGAAGTTTCCTTTCGGGCGGCCAGAAGCAGCGTGTTGCCATCGCGAGGGCTCTGATCCATGGTTGTCAGATCCTTCTGGTCGATGAGGGGACCAGCGCCCTGGATCAGACAAACGCGGATATTGTCGAAGAGAATCTGCTTTCCAATCCGGATCTGACGCTGATATTGATCAGTCATCATCTGTCCAAAGAGCGGAAGAAACGCTTTACGAGGGTGTATGAGCTGGGCAGTTGCGCGTAAAACTGCCTTTTACCCACACCGCTAACTCGTCAGGATCAAACGAACAAATGATCCATCTGGCTTATAAGGAAAAAGTGATTTACAGATGGCGTGACTGAGAGTATACTTATAACAGCTGTGCTGTCAGATTACCGCATGGGGCGGACAGGCAGAAAAACACAAGATGGAGGAATTTAAGATGGGATTATTTTTACAGGTCCTGGTCATGCCAGGGTGTAAGGAAGCGGAGGCAAGGGCTGCGGTAGAGACAGTTGCGGAAAAGTATTCATGCTCATTTGATGCGTTGGAAAGCGGAGAGCCCATAGTGGATGAGGACATTATCATCTCGGAGCTGATTCCGGATGAATGTCAGTATGTGGAGTCTGCTGGCGGTGTTAGTATTTTGATCAATGACAGCTGCATCGGTTATGATTCACTGGCAAAAGTGGTGTCCGGAGAGTCTGGGAAGGTAGTTTTGCTTTTGTATATATATGACGGGGATTACTGGGGGTATGAACTGTACGATAAGGGGGCGTTCACTGACCAGTTCAATCCGGTACCGGATTATTTTGATCAAGTGTCTGAGGAAGATCTGAAGAAGTCAGAGGGGAATGCGCAGATCATTGCATCGTATTTTCATGTAGAGCAGGCTTCTATTGAGAAATACCTTGTGCGCTGGTCAGAAGATACGATGGACGTAAAGGCTTATGAGGATGATGAGTTTGGATATGAAGACTGGCAGATGGCTGATTTTATGCGGAAGCTGGGATATCCGTACGATTTTGGCGAGGAGTGCGAGTAATAATGGAAGGGGGAGGGGGGATTTCCCTTGTAGATCATGAAAAAAGAAAAAAATAGAAATTCATTTTCAGGTTCGATCGGCTTTGTACTGACAGCGGCAGGAAGCGCAGTCGGCTTGGGGAACATATGGCGCTTCCCGTATCTGGCGGCAAAGGACGGCGGCGGACTGTATCTGGTGATCTATCTGATACTGGCACTTACATTCGGCTTTACGCTGTTGACCACAGAGATCGCTATAGGGAGAAAAACAAAACAAAGCCCGCTGACAGCGTATGCCAGATTGCAGCCTAAGTGGGGCTTTCTAGGCGTGCTCGCATGTCTCGTGCCAGTCATTATCCTGCCGTATTACTGTGTGATCGGCGGCTGGGTGGTAAAATATTTTCTGGCATTTCTGACAGGAAGCGGCATAGCAGCATCCGAGGACGGCTATTTTACGGGGTTTATCACTGGCTCATGGCAGCCGATCGCGCTGATGGCTGTATTTATGTTCATGGTGGCGTTTATCGTATTCCGCGGGATCAACAAGGGGATTGAATCGTCCTCTAAGGTTCTGATGCCTGTGCTGCTGCTGTTGGTGGTGGGGATCGCAGTCTTCTCCTTGACGATCCAGTACAAGGATGAATCGGGCGTGACAAGGACCGGGATGGAAGGATTTCGGATCTATGTGATCCCGGATCTTAGCGGAATGACAGTGAAAGGATTTTTCACAGTACTTCTGGACGCGATGGGACAACTGTTTTTCAGTCTCAGTGTCGCGATGGGGATCATGGTTGCATATGGCTCTTATGTCAGGGATGACGCCAATCTGGTCAGATCGATCAACCAGATCGAATTGTTTGATACGGCGGTGGCGTTCCTGGCGGGGGTCATGATCATCCCGGCGGTATATACTTTCATGGGAAGAGAAGGAATGGCAAGATCGGAAGAGCACACGTCTGAACTCCAGTCACTGACAACCA
>CAJUQU010000199.1 GCA_910588595.1 uncultured Lachnospiraceae bacterium
AATGGTGCGAAACAGGCAGTTCACGATGCTAATTTCTGACCGGATGGAGTACTAGAGCGTGTTTGAAAAATGCAAATGGTAACAAAGTATCACTGAGGGATCAAACGTAGTACTGCGCCTGCGCCTCCCACATTTTGTGGTAGATGCCGTGCGCATCCGCCACAAGCTCCTCGTGGGTCCCGTTCTGGACGATCTGTCCCCCGTCAAACACGGCAATCTCATCGCAGAAACGGCAGCTGCTCATCCGATGCGAGATGAACACGGCAGTCTTTTCCGCCACCATATCGTTAAAGCGTGTGTAGATGTCCTGTTCCGCGATGGGATCGAGTGCACTTGTGGGCTCATCGAGTATGACCATCGGGGCATCGCGGTACAGTGCCCTGGCGAGTGCGATCTTCTGCTTTTCGCCGCCGGATATCTCGATCCCCTCCTCATCGCCGTCCTGCTGATCCTTCAGGAGACGCGAATCGATCCCGCTCTTCATGTTCAGAACCCGCTCATAGATGCCGGCGTCCTGGAGGCTTTTGACCACCCGCTCCCTGTCAAAATCGGGACCTGCCGCCACGTTTTCCGCCACCGAGAAGGAGAAGATCTTGTAATCCTGGAACACGATGGAAAAGAGCCGGATATACTCATCGTAATCATACTTGCGGATGTCAATGCCGTTTAGGAGGATCTCTCCCTCCGTAGGGTCGTAGAGTCTGCACAGAAGCTTGATAAAGGTGGTCTTACCGGCACCGTTGGCGCCCACAATCGCCAGTTTCCGCCCCGTCTTTAACCGGAAGGACACGTTCTTTAGCACCAGCCTGTCACTGTTAGGATAGTGGAAGCTGACGTTTCTAAACTCCAGTTCGTACTCGTTGTCATACCGCTTTTCCACAGGGAGTGTTCCGTCGTACTTCTGATTTTTGAATTCCATCAGCTCATTGTAGCTCTCGAGATAGGTATTCTGTGTATTGATGCTGATGAGCAGGGAGAACAAGACCCCGATCTGTGTCTGGAGCAGGGTGATCGCGCTGATGTATCTTGTCACTTCCCCGATCGTGATCATGCCGTAGATCGCCTTGATCCCCACGTACGCGTACACTGCCACGGTAAATATGTTCTGTACGAGCACCGACCACACCGCGACCTTCATGCCGTCCCGGATCGCCTGCTTCTGGGCGTTCTCGATATCGTCGCGGGCTGCCGTGCCCTTCCTGCGGATCACGTCGAACATTTTAAAGATCCGGATATCCTTGCCCCTGGGATAGTCACTGATCAGCTCCAGGAAAAACCAGTAGATCCTTCCGCTCTTCACCTCGATCTGATCGCAGTTGTAGCGGATCTGCCCCTGTTTTGCCTCGCATTTACTCCCGATATAGATGGTCAATACCAGCATCCCGAGGAGCAGGTAATAGCTGACCGGGGATGCGAAGAAGCCATACACCACGCCCACGCCCTGATAAGGCACGGCGATAAATAGCCCTGCCATGGCGGCAACCGCCCCGATGCAGGAAAACATGGCACCGAACAGATCCAGCGTTTTGATCACATATTGACCCATCCCCCCCATTTTATCTGCGTTGCCGTTCGCCTGCGCGATGAGTTCCAATGTGCTGTTGCGCTCCAGTATATCATAGTCCATGTTCATTGCCTTGTACCCGATGTCCCTGTCCTTGCGGTGGGCGACGAGCTGCCAGCACATTTCCATAAGTCTCAGCATCGCACCGTGGATCAACTCGATCAGCATCTGGCTTCCCACCATGACAAATGCAAGCGTCAGGATCGCGTCCCTGTCCGCACCCGTCACCAGCATATCTACGATCCGCGCGCCCAGGATCATCGTGATAAACGGCTGGGCGCGGTTTGCCAGCGTATACAGGAGAGTGATGGGGATGAACGAAGGACATAGATTGTGTATATTGCCCATATTTTTGAGGAAGCACCGAAAAAAGGGATTAATTTTCTTCATGATTCTCGTCATCTCCTTCCTTGTAGTACTGACTCTGCACCGCAAAAACCTCCGCATATTTTCCGTTTTTTGCAAGCAGTTCGTCGTGTGTGCCTGTCTCCTGGATCCTGCCGTTCTCTAGGAAGAGAATCCTGTCACAGAACTTCGTGCTCGCGAGTCTGTGGGAGATGAACAGCGCCGATCTTCCGCTGGTCGCCGCTTTATACTCCTCATACATCTCGCTTTCCGCGATCGGGTCGAGTGCAGCCGTGGGCTCGTCGAGCACGAGCAGGGGTGCATCCTTGTACAGGCACCGGGCAAGCATGAGCTTCTGCATCATGCCTCCCGACAGCTGGATCCCGTCGGGATCGAAGGTCTGTGTCATATTCGTCAGTTCCCTGTGCTCAAGCGCCTCGATATCCTTCCACAGCCCTGCGCGGCGCAGACATTCGCGCACCCGGTCCATGTCCGTATCTTCCTCCATGCACCCTGATACATTGCTGGCGATGGAGACCGGTATCGTGTTGATATCCTGAAAGACCGCCGCCAGCAGTTCGTGATACCCGTCCAGATCCAGCGTCTCGATGGAGTGTCCGCCGATCAGGATCTCGCCGCCTGTGGGATGGTAAAAACCGCACAGCAGCTTCACGAGCGTGGTCTTCCCCGCCCCGTTGTTTCCCACAAGCGCGATCCGCTCCCCGGGCTGGATGCAGAAGGAGACATCTCTCAACACGTCCTCCCCATCCTCCTCATACCGGAAGGACACGTTTTTAAACTCGATCGCAGGCAGTTTCCTGTACCACTCCTCGGGAATGCGCATGCCCTCCTCCCGCAGGAAGCGGTTGGGGTAATCCATCATCTTGCGATACTCACAGATCATCAGATTGCCCTCCAGGAGATAACTGATATGATAGCGCAGATTGCCAAACCACTCGGCAAGCCCGGCGACGACGCCAAGCCCCAGCGTGAACTCCGCTATACTCAGGGAGCCGTTCAGCACTCCGGTGGTCAGGATCGCGTACGCCAGCAAATCTCTTGCCGCGACAAACAGGGCATCGGAGATGTTCACTGCGTACTTGCGCCTGCACTGTCCCGCCGTCAACACCATGTTTCTGCCCTCCAGCCTGTCAAAACCCGAGCGGAACCAGTCAGCCATATTGTATATGCGGATATCCTTGCCGTTCTCCACGGATATCGTCTGCTGCTTGAGATAGTAGAACCTGCCCCATATCCTGTACTGCTCATCCATAGTCTGTGCTCTGTACTTGCGGGAGCGCGCTTCCAGCAGTGAACTCACGATGGACATGACCACGATGATCACCATGATCCGCCAGTCAAAAAAAGAGATCGTCATGGAGTAGAGCAGGATGCCTATAACCGTGGCAACGATCAGCGGATAGTTGATGTACATCAGGTTCACACCCTGCCTGTACACATTGACGGCATGGGTTGCCCTGGTCAGGAGACGCTGCTGGGCGGGGGATTCCACATTGTCATAGTCCGCGTGCAGGCTCTTCTGGACGAGCCGCATCAGAAACTCCCTGTTCTGGGTGGTCTCGTGATAATAATCACTCCACGCTTTGGTGAACCGGCTCCCAAGCTGACAGATCAGATACACAGCCAGCATGACCGCCATAACCATCAGATAGTGTCCTGTCCTTCCTTTTTCCGTGATGCTCGCGACGGCAGCGGTGAGCGTGACCGTGCCGACCACACGCCCTGCCAGATAGAAAAATATCGAACCGTACATGCCAAACCTCATTGCGGGCTTTACTTCATACAAAGTCTTGTATATATACCGCACATTGCTGAACAGGGTATAATTTTTTTCCTTTTTTTCTGTGTTTCTTTTCATAGTCTTCTCCTGTCACATGAAATAAATGTAGTTCCTTTGTATTTTACCACATTTGCGGAAATTAAAAAAATCCGTACACGAATTGCTATTTTTCGTGCACGAACTTGTTGAGTTGATTGAAAAGCCGGTCCTCAGAGCGGCAGCATGATCTCGGTCGCGAACACCCCGGGCTCATTGGCGCGCCTGACATATCCGTTATACTTTTCCACGACAAGGTCGATGCGTTTCAGACCGTGTCCATGGTCGCCGCGTTTGTTTGATATATATGCCGCGTCGAGCTTCCTGACTGTCTCACTGGTGGAATTGGTGACGGAAATATACAGCTGCTGTCTGCGCACACATACATAGATCCGCAGGAACCGGTCTGCGTCCGCGGGCATTTTGCGGCAGGATTCCACCGCATTGTCGATCAGATTTCCTATGATGACGCACAGGTCAATATCCTCGATCGCCGGATTCTCGCCGATCTGTGCCTTGCAGCTGACGCGGATCTGCTCATTTTCGGCAATACTAAGTTTGCTGTTGAGTATTGCATCCAGGCTGACGTTGCCTGTCGCGTACTTCACATTGATACCATCGAGATCCCCTTCCAGCTGGTTCAGATATTTTTTGGCTTCCTCGATCTGGTCCATGGCGAGGTGTGCTTTGAGTTTCTGAAGATGATTGTGGTAATCGTGGCGCCATCCCCGCATCTTCATATAGATATCATTCACTTCCTCCACATGTCTTGACATCACCTCAACCTGATAATCCAGGTATTTTTTGTTGCTAAAATGAAACATCTTATGCCTCCTGGTCTTGTTGCTCTAGAGCGTGGATGAGACGCTTTAGAAAAAATATCTCATGAACGCATCATTCAGTGGTCCGTATGCGCCGCGGCTGACGGGTATCGTTTCACCGTTCTCAAGGATGCATTCCTCCCGGGTGATCTTGCTGACAAATTCAAGATTGACAACAGCCGAGCGGTTCGCCATGACAAACCTCTCGGGATCCAGCTTTGGCATCATTTCCTTTAGACTTGCCTTCCACTCATAGGTCCTGTCTGTTGTCTGCAGTTTAAGATAATGCCCGTCAATTGTTACGGATACGATCTCGCTTCTGGTAAGTCTCAGATTTTCTCCATGGCATTTGATTGCAATGTAATCCTCCCGGATGCTTTCAAGTTTTTCCATACATATGTCGAGTACTTTCGCAAGATCGGTCTCCGTAACAGGTTTGATCAGATATCTGACCGCGCCGATCTCATATCCCTCAAACACATATTCTGGATTTCCGGTGAGGAACACGATCTGCACATTCCGGTCGGATTTTCTTATTTCATGCGCCAGTTCCATGCCATTCATGTCCTTCATACAGACGTCCAGGAATATGATATCAAATATATTCTGCTTGTCATATTTAAACAGATATTCCTCCGAACTTTCTACAAATGTGGTCATGATTCGGACATTCTTGGAAGCTCCCCACGCTTCGATCATTTTACTGTAATAATCATGCAGCGGTGTCTCATCCTCTGCGATTGCGATTCTGATGAACATAACCGTCCTCCTGTATATCATATATGAACATGCTCTAGTGCTCCATCCAGACAGAAATTAAAGTTGTGTACTGCATGGTTCGTGCCGGTTTTAACGATGCAATGGCGCGAAACATGCGGTTCCTCATGGTTTTTGTACGTCAGACTCTTGCCATGTGATCTCCCTTATTATAGCAGTTCTGCGTGGTAGATTCAATCGATTATCTGTTGATACAATCTTACAATACACCGACAGAAAGAAATTGTCCCCACGCTGACTTGTCAAGCAGGTATGCAGAGAGCAGATAGGGGGAATTTAGGATCGATAATTTGCATTGTTTTCTATAATTAATGTCTCCATAGAACGCTTCCTTGCCCCCTTGTGCGACACGCTGATTTCTGATACAATTGCGTTGAAATATTACTATAAAAATGGTTGATTATCTCAAAAAAGCCTTGATTTACGGGCATACAAGCAGGATTTCAAGCTGAATTTACTACCAATTTACTACTTTTGAGGGAAAGAGCCTTGATATGCCGCCCCCCAACCCTGCCAGCCCAGCCACCAGCACACAGCATTGAGAAAGAATAAATGAAAACTGAATACGACGCATACGCGGCGTTTCTCTATCCCAACACGGGAGAATAGGAACGCCGCTTTTTTTATGCCCTCATGTTACGCAGTAGGGGCGAAAAGAGCCTTGCTATATGCGGCTTTGCGGGCGCACTTTTGCCGGGGACAGGGATTTATACCTTTATCCCCGAAAATGCCGTTCTATTGCGTAACATTCCAATATCTGCACCAATGAGAATCCGGGGTGCGGTGGCTATATGATAGCTGCCGCGTCCCGGTTTTTTCTAATTGTAGAGACTATTATATCTTACCAAATGTTCTAATTGTTCTTTTATTTCACTACATATTTGTTCATTTTCCAAATCATCAATATCCACACGTATTTTGAACTCATAATCACCAGTATTTTCTATATCCTTAATAATACCCCCTTGAACTACCATAGTTTTCTTAATCATTTCTTGTTTATAATCAGTATACATAAAATCGAAATACTCTGTACACTCTATCCCACAAAAAAAACCTTGCTTTATTATTATCTCTTGGATTTTATCTACCCATTGTGTGACTGGTTTTGGTTCTAATGTGCTATACATTTCAAAACTATTCGTTTCAAAGTCATATGTAGAAAAGTCTTTTTCCAAATATCCCCCTAAAAGAATATACCCTTTTCCTAAATAATCATATTGTTCATCATAAACAGCGATAATAAGCACTACATCACCAAACACATTCCCATACTTTATATCTCCACCAACATTTTTAATAACATATTTCATTTTATCCTCATCAGCTTCTATATCTAAAATAAAAGCGGGTTGTTTTTCTAAATCTTCTATCCGTTGTTCGTTCAAAGATATATCATTTGCAACCATTGCAACTTTAACACTAACGATTGACACTATAACTCCTGCAATAGAAAGAGCTAACATCATAACTGTTTCAAAGTAAATTTTCTTTCTCTCTAAAAAAGTTTGAAATTTACTTTTGGTATCAGCTTTTACTTCAAGTAGCTTTGTGTTTTCGTTATATATCAAATATTTACTTTTTTTCTTTCTTGTTTTCATGCTTACACCTGCTTTCTAAATCTAAGGACATATTCATTTTATCATAATTTTCTTGTTTTTTCCACGATATAGCACTTTATTACCGTTCTGTTTCTCTTTTTCGTTCTGTCTGCTTCTCTGCCTGTAAAATGCTGTCAATATTCCGCTTGATAACGTCGTATTCCGCAACCTGTTTTTTCAGCTTGCCATAATCGGCGTAAAGGCTTTCTTTCTGCGCTTGGAGCTTTTCATACTCTGCTTGCAGGGCGGGGACGTTGGGGAGCCTGCCGCCGATCTGCGCCGCTTTTAGTGCCTTTGCCGCCGCTTCATGGAGGATAATACCCCGTTCATGCTCTGCCC
>CAJUQU010000200.1 GCA_910588595.1 uncultured Lachnospiraceae bacterium
TAAGGCGCTGAAAAGGAGTAAGAGAGATGGACAGAGAATATTCTCCAAAGGACATTGAGAAAAAGTGGCAGGAGATCTGGGACAGGGAGGAGGCTTTCAAGGCAGGTGTAGACAAGACAAAGCCAAAGTATTATGCGCTGGTAGAGTTTCCGTATCCGTCGGGTCAGGGACTTCATGTGGGGCATCCCAGACCATACACGGCGATGGATATCGTGTCAAGAAAACGCAGAATGCAGGGCTACAATGTTCTGTTTCCCATGGGGTGGGACGCATTTGGACTGCCCACAGAGAACTATGCGATCAAGAACAAGATCCATCCCAGGATCGTCACAAAAAACAATGTCGAGCACTTCAAGAATCAGTTGAAAGCGCTCGGATATTCGTTTGACTGGTCAAAGGAAGTGAACACGACAGACGAGAAATACTACAAGTGGACGCAGTGGATCTTCCTGCAGCTGTTCAAGAAAGGGCTTGCGTACAAGAGTGAGATGCCTATCAATTTCTGTACCTCATGCAAGGTAGGTCTTGCCAATGAGGAGGTGGTGAATGGCGTATGCGAGCGCTGCGGCTCAGAGGTCATCAGAAAGATGCAGTCCCAGTGGATGCTCAAGATCACAGACTATGCGGACAAACTGATCGAGGGACTTGAACATGTGGATTACATCGAGAAGGTCAAGGTTTCCCAGAAAAACTGGATCGGTCGTTCCGAGGGAGCGGAGGTAGAGTTCAGGATCAAGGACAGGGATGAGACGCTTCTGATCTATACGACAAGACCAGATACCCTGTTTGGCGCCACATATATGGTCATTTCCCCAGAGCATCCTCTGATCGAGAAGTACAGGGACGAGATCGACAATTATGAGGAGATCGCAGCTTACCGCGCACAGGCTTCCAAGAAATCCGATTTTGAGCGCACAGAGCTTGCAAAGGACAAGACAGGTGTGTGTATCAAGGGTGTTTCGGCAGTCAATCCTGTGAACAATAAAGAGATTCCGGTGTGGGTGTCCGATTATGTACTGATGTCATATGGTACAGGCGCGATCATGGCAGTTCCGGCACATGACACAAGAGACTGGGATTTTGCCAAGAAGTTCGGTCTCCCTATCATAGAGGTGGTGGCAGGCGGCGATGTGCAGAATGAGGCGTACACGGATGTTGCCACAGGAAAGCTCTGCAATTCTGATTTCATGGATGGGATGGAGGTAAAGGACGCGAAGGCAGCCATAACAAAGTGGCTTGAGGAGAAGGGGATTGGTCACAGAAAGGTCAACTTCAAGCTGCGTGACTGGGTGTTTTCCCGTCAGCGCTACTGGGGGGAGCCGATCCCTATCGTGAAATGCCCTTGTTGTGGGTATGTTCCGCTCGATGAGAGCGAACTGCCATTGAAGCTTCCCGAGGTAGATAGCTATATGCCAACAGATACCGGAGAGTCGCCGCTTGCGGCAATGCGCGACTGGGTGGAGACCACCTGTCCGAAGTGCGGCGGCAAGGCTGAGCGCGAGACGGATACCATGCCGCAGTGGGCGGGTTCTTCGTGGTATTTCCTGCGCTATATCGATCCCGACAACGACAAGGAGTTTGCGTCAAAGGAGGCGCTGGAGTACTGGATGCCTGTAGACTGGTACAATGGCGGTATGGAGCATACGACACTGCATCTGCTGTACTCTAGGTTCTGGCACAAGTTCCTCTATGACCAGAACCTGGTGCCCTGCAGTGAGCCCTACATGAAGCGCACTTCACACGGCATGATCCTCGGTGAAAATGGGGAGAAGATGTCCAAGTCGAGAGGAAATGTGGTCAACCCCGACGATGTGGTGGATGAGTTTGGCGCGGATACACTCAGGACCTATGAGATGTTTATCGGTGCGTTTGACCTGAGTGCCGCATGGAGCATGGAGGGCGTGAAGGGATGCAGACGTTTTCTTGACCGCGTTTGGAAACTGCAGGATATGATCGTCGATGGAGCGGGGTACCGTCCTGAGATGGAGACGAAGATCCATCAGACGATCAAGAAGGTGTCCAATGATTTTGAGGGGTTGAAGTTCAACACGGCGATCGCGGCGATGATGGCGCTTGTCAATGATTTCTACAAAGCGAACAGCATCACAAAGGATGAGTATGCGGCACTGATCCTGCTGCTCAACCCGGTAGCGCCGCATATGACTGAAGAGCTCTGGGAGATGTATTTCGGAGATGGCAGGGCTTACCAGCAGAGGTGGCCGGAGTACGATGAGGCGAAAACTGTGGAGTCCACAGTGGAGATCGCGGTGCAGATCAACGGCAAAGTGAAAGCGACGCTGATGGTCGGACTTGACGAGGACGAGGCCTCCGTGAAGGAAAAAGCGCACGCAGTGCCTGTGATCACGGAGCTCACTGCAGGCAAGAACATCGTAAAGGAGATTTATGTGAAGGGCAGGATCCTGAACATTGTAGCAAAATGATCAATGATATTTTGACACCAATGAATCACAGGGAGATCGAATACAATGCCAAAAAGCTGTCGGGGTGCGATATCCCCGACAGTTTCGTGTGCGACAGATCTCTGCTGGAATGGCTGGACGAGACGGGAAAACGTGTGTTTGGTGATGATCTTGTGATGGATTACGGCACGGACTGTCTGAGGCTTTATCTGTTATTTGAAAAGACGCCCAGAGAGAACGATGCGCCTTGGTATGACAGCTGGAATGAGGGGGCACTGGAAGGAATTTACAAATTTCTAGGCAGATACAGGAGAATGGTCCTCGCCGCACAAGAGTGGAACAGGCGCGGCAACTATAATAATGAAGAAACGCTCCCACAGGCAGGGATTGACGAGATGGGCCGGGCATTGGCAGACACAGCGGCAAAGATCAGAAAGTGCATCAGCCGGGGAAATACCAAGTCAAATCGCCACAATATCGTCTCGGCGATGATGGGACTTTTGAATATATATCAAAAAGAACTGAGAATAGGTGAGATCATAACGTCAATCCACACCCACGCGGTCAGAACGGCGGTACCACATGGGGAAATATTTCCCGAAATAGACATAGCATGTAATGACAGACGCAATCCTGACGTGACAAAGCTGTGTCAGGATTATGTGATACTGATGGCGCCATATGTACCGGATCTGTCCATGATACTGTGGACATCCGGCAATCTATAAAGGACTCCACACCAAAGACGGGAGTCTCTTTATGATCATTTCATGGCTGTTGTGCTCAACGGGCATGAAAAAAGGAAGATATTTTTTGCATTTTATCAATATCATCAGGGGTTGAGTATTTTTTCAGGACAGTAAAAATAAGCTCAACCTCCTCTTTTTGGAAGCTGATATTGTTTTCCTGGCTCAGTTTGCTCAGCGAGAGCAGAAATGCCATCATTTTTTTCTGCCGCTGCTGCGGTGTGCCGTCATTGTTGATCGCGGTACTCTGCACAAACATCTTGTCAAGAAAGTCAAGTTTAGCCCTGTCAATATTTTGAAGCGCTGGGTCGTTCATCCATTCATTGCTGGTTTCCATTGTCACTGCCTCCAAATAATTTCATCATTTCCATGATCTCGCTCATATTAAGTCCGTTCATGTTTTCGCTGCCAGAGGATAGGTTTTCCATCACGGAACCGATGTCCATACCGCCGTTATTATCGGGGTTCAAAGTCTGGAAAAGTTCCATCATCTGCTGCATTTCGCGCACACTTTTCATTGCCCTTACGGCAGAAAGGATCTGATTAAATCCTTTTTCCTCGCTCGGGGCAAGATACTTGTGGATCGCTTTATAAATATTTTCAAAGTTGTCTGCCATGTCAGGATTTGTTTTTGTGTCTGTGTCCAGACTGCTGGCGTGGATCCCGCTCGCAAATCCTGAATTACCGCTGCCGAGAAGGGACAGGGTGTATTTGAATTCCATATATTTGATCAGAGCGGGCAGCATCCGGAAGTTGTCATTGTCCATAAAGGGCAGAAGGGACTTTAAGATCTGGATGTGATTCGTGGTATAGAAGTGGTCAAAAGCCAGCACGTAATCGTTATCCTCCATAGCAAACCTCCAATTTTTCCTACCATAATCATATATATGAATCATCAGTGTTCATTATTACAATGTGAGAGGGTTCGTGTAGACGAACCCTCAGGGATCAGGACATTAGCAGCATCCGCAGCCGTTATTGCCGTTTCCGCAGCAGCAGAGCAGGAGAAGGATCCAGATCCAGCTGCCACATCCGCTGTTGTTGCTCTCGCAGCCACATCCACAGCCGCATCCGTTGCCGTTGCCGAATCCGAAACCATTGCCGAATCCGCCGCCGCAGCAGGAAAGCAGGATAAGGATCCAGATCCAGCTGCCGCACCCGTTGTTGCTGCCGCACCCGCAGCCGCACTCCGGCATCGTATTTGTTTGGTTGCATCCGCAATGGCTTGCTGATAATTCACTCATGTTGAGTACCTCCGAAGAAGCTTTTTTCTATACTATATGACAGCGTGCAGAAAGTGTTCCAATAAATTTTCCGATGTCATAACAGTTTCTGACGAAAATGACATAATTGGTAACAATTCAGCCCAGGACTTCGCGCTGCGCTGCGAAGTTCGCGAGAGCGCATAGTGCCTGGGATGCATCAAGCCACGGTACATGGCTTTGACATCCGCGAAGCGGTTTTTGCATGGCTTGGTGCTTGTAACAGGAAGCCGAAGACTAAACTGTTACCATAATTGTTGCAAAAATTCAAATAATACTTGAAATTAACTGAAAATATAGTAAAATAACAATATATATGTCAACCATTTAAGATAGTAAGGCGGCATGCGGTCCGGGTCGGCAAAGGTATCGCATGATGTCAACTTTGGAGAGATAGAAAGGGCGATTGAATGGCGGAAGTAAAATGGATTGTTGAGGGCAGGCGCTTTCGGAATGAGGAGGAATATCAGGCAGCGTTGAGGGATAAGGAGCTCATCGATTCCATTACCGGTAATCTGAGTTTGGATGATCCAAAAGATATCGAAACACTGTATATGGAATTGAGGAATGGGAAACATACATTCGAATCCACGGTGGGCAGACAGTTTGATGACAATATCTATGAGTTGTATCATCAGATGAAAAGAAAAGAGCTGGAAAAGCGTCAGGAAAAGGCAGCCAGGAAGGAAAAAAGAAAGCAGCAGGTAGAAAAAATAAAAAATATCACAAGCCTGAAGAAAGCATCCAAAAAGCAAAATGCGCCAAAGAACAGGGCAAGACTGGAAGATTTTGACAAAGAAATGCAGGCACAGATCATGGCAGTACTGAAAAAGAGGGAGCAGAAGCGGAAAATGCTGATCGCAGGCTGCCTGTTCATGTGTATCATAAGCTTTGGGTATCTGGGGGCGTACTATCAGGTGTCTGCCAAGAGTGCAAGGGAGTTTGAGGAGCTGTCTGCGCTGAAAGAGGCAGGAAAGCAGTCTTCCAATACGAAAGAGGTCAGGATACACTACACAGACGATTCGGTTGAGACACCGGATATCCTTCCGGAATATTCGCTGATCCATCAGAAGAACCAGCGGCTGATCGGGTGGGTCAAGATCGCTGATACCATCATTGACTATCCTGTGATGCAGACAGTGAACAATGAGTATTATCTGGACCACAACTTTAACCAGGAGAAAGACAGGAACGGTTGTATCTTTATGGACTACCAGTGTGATGTGCTCAAGGGGTGTGATAACATTATACTGTACGGGCATCATATGAAATCCGGCAAAATGTTTGGAACATTGAACAGATACAGCAAAGAATCCTATTATGAAGAACATCCTACGATACAGTTTGACACGATCTACGAAAAAGGAACCTATCAGGTGATGTATGTGTTCCGCTCCAAGGTCTACTCGGAAGAGGAAGTTACCTTTAAGTATTATCAATTTATCAACGCTGTATCGGAGAAGGAATTCAATTCTGCCATGATCGAGATGGCGGAATTGTCGCTCTATGACACAGGGGTGACTGCAGAATATGGCGATCAGCTCCTGACGCTCTCCACCTGTGATTACCAGGAGAAGAAAGGACGTTTTGTCGTGGTGGCGAAGAAGATCAGCTGATGGAAATAATTTTTCAAAATGTTTGTTTTTATCAAAAAACATATAAAAATTTCTGAAAAATACTTGAAATTGACAGAAAATATAGTACAATAATAATATATGTAAACCGTTTTTGGGGAACGTTTATGCGATAAGGAGAGATGGAAAGCCTAATCAGATGGACAGAACATGACGATAATATAAGTAGTTATGTTAAAGTATGTACAGCAGGCGATAAAAGTATTGCATAAAGGGAATTTGTACAGCGGCTTATGGAAGGGGATGGACGGGTACGGGGATACAATATCACTTCCGGTGTGGACCGGAATGTGATTTCACATAAATTGTTGCAGCGCGGAATACTGGCAATAAAAGGGAATATAAATAACAAAGTGGGGAGAAACAAGATGGCAAAGAGTAGAAGGAAAAAGAACTATAAGTTAAGAAGGAGAGTCATGCGGACAGTCGCGGCGCTCACCATGATCATGGCTATCGTTGTTGCGGCGATACCGGTGGAGAATTATGGTACGATGCAGGCGGCGAGCGGTGTCGATATGCAGACAGTGTATGACGCATATGCTCAGGGTAAGTATAAAGATTCTGAAAATACTAGCGATAATATGCCCTCATCTTTGGAATTTGGCAACAGCAAAACCAAGAGAGTGATCCAGGTTATAGAAGATGGCGGCATACAGGACAGGTATGAGGTTGATGCAAAAACGAATAAGACAGGTTCGGAGGCATTGATAACCAGGTATGTGGGAAAATCGTCGATCATCGACATAAGTGAAGAGATGAGTTATGGCTATTACTTGTTTCCGGGAGATACGATTGGAACATTACAGAATCAATGGAACGGGGAAAAATATACAATAAAGTACGAGATTGTCACAGGGCAGCAAATAAATGGTGTGACTATTCCGAACACATTTGATCTAAGTAGTATACCAAGCTCGTATTCAACAGTAGATCCTGGAGCAAATCAAGATACTTCAAGTGCTGGATCGATGAGTATAAATGGTATAACTTGTTCTTATACAAAAACCAGTCTCTCTGTGGGCGAATTGTTTTCCAATGACAATGCGTTTGCAGGAGAGCAGTTTACAGAATATACTAACAGGTTGACAGACTATAATAGTGCAGTAAAAAGCTTGGTGGATATGGTAAATGCGGACGGGAGTAATGCCGCAACTAATCCGAATATTCAGACGCAGATAAGTGATTTGAC
>CAJUQU010000201.1 GCA_910588595.1 uncultured Lachnospiraceae bacterium
GTGTCGCCGACCTTCAAGGTGTTCATTGTGAAGGTTGCCTTTGTCGCCCCCTCTGACAATGTGCCCACAAGACCTGCATCTTTGGCGTTTATATATTTCTGGACCGTGTCTTTATCCCCCTTCAACAGATAGGTTTCATTGAACTTGGTCGTTTCCGCCACGCGGTCGATCTCTGTCAGCAGCTGGCTGACCTCATCCTGGATCGTCTGCCGGTCGGAGAGGGCGTTTGTGCCGTTTGACGCCTTGACTGCAAGCTCGTTCATGCGCTGCAGCATGTCGTGGACCTCTGTCAGTGCGCCCTCGGCTGTCTGCACTGCGCTGATGCCATCCTCCGCATTTAACGATGCCTGGGACAATCCCCGGATCTGTTTTCTCATTTTCTCGGAAATAGATAGACCTGCCGCGTCGTCAGCGGCTCTGTTTACCTTGTAGCCTGACGACAGTTTTTCGGCTGATTTGGACAGGGAACCCTGCGTGATGCCTAACATCCTGTTGGCGTTCATCGCTCTTAGATTGTGTTGTACTACCATGATAAATACCTCCTTGTGCTTATATGGTGGACATATCAAATTTGCAAAGCTATATAAATATATATCGGAAGAAACCGATATTTTTTTATACGCACGGGCACCCAGAGGAAGAATTTCAGCAAAAGCTGACGGGTGCCCGGCGCGCGAGTAGTGGAGAAGGTCGTTTCCCTACTCGATTGCCGGAACAAAAAATTAGAGTCCTCCGCGACCGAGGAAACGCAGAAAAGAGAAAGTGTCTGGGTTGCTATTGTCACGAAAGTCTTATATACTAATACAATAGGGAACAAAATGCAGTGGATCACACAGGGGGAGTCAAAGATATGGATGGAAGACTGAGAAACATGACGTCTGTATACATAACAGACAGTGACAGGATGCTGCTGCTGTACAGGCAAAACGGCAGGGTGGTGAACGATGTCTGGGTGGGCTCGGCAGGAGGGCATTTTGAAGCGCATGAGCTGAACGATGCGAGAGCCTGCGTGCTCCGCGAACTGGAGGAGGAGCTTGGGCTCAGGGAGTGCGACATCCGGGACCTGTCGCTGCGCTATATAACGCTGCGCAGGTCAAAGGGGGAGATCCGGCAGAATTATTATTTTTTTGGCGCGCTCGGTCAGGGCGTGAGCGACAACCTTGTGTCAAATGAGGGGGTCAGCAGATGGTTTGCCTGCTCGGAACTGCCGGCGCTGGAAATGGCGTACACCGCCAAGTATGTGATAGAGCACTATTTGAAGGTGGGACGCGGAACCGATCAGATCTATGTGGGTGTGGCGGACGGGGATACGGTAGTGTTCACAGAACTGCCGGAGTTTTGAGACAAATCTGTGCAAACAGGGACAGGATTTTTCAGGCGCTGTCGTCTACAATGGTGATATGCAGGGGAGGGGTGAACAAATATGTCGATACAATGGATTCAGCAGGCGATCAATTATATGGAGCTGCATATGTGTGAGGACATCCACTATGAGGATGTGGCAAGGCATGTACACATGTCAAATTACAACTTTCACCGCACGTTCAGCTTTGTCACAGGGATGACTGCCAACGAGTATATCCGCAGCAGGCGTCTCACGCTGGCGGCGCAGGAGCTGCAGACGACGGACATATCAGTGATCGATGCCGCGTTCAAGTACGGCTATGAATCCCCGGAAAGTTTTTCCAAAGCTTTCTCACGGTTTCACGGCTCGACGCCAAAGCAGGCAAAGCTAAACGGCGCAAGACTGCATTTGTTCAACCCGCTGCTGATCAAAATCATATTGGAAGGTGGTAGTGTTATGGATTACAGAATGGAACACAAAAAACAGCAGCAGTTTGTCGCGATGGTGAGGGATTTTCCGAATGAGATCATCAATGACGACGATGACCACAGCGTATCTGATTTCTGGGCAGAGTGCTACAAGAGAGATCTCATCGAGCCCATGAGACAGCTTCGCGCGGACGGAAAAAAGGATCTGTACGGCCTGTGCAGCCCTGCCCGCGACAACGAAACCCATTTCAAGTACGGGATCGGCGTCTTCATCGATGAGGACACCGACATGGCAGGCGTTCAGCGCCTGCTGGAAAAAGGCTACACAAAGTGGAAGACGGAGCCGGCAGACTATGCGGTGTTTCAGTGCATGGGGGCTGACGGGGACTGCATCAGTGAGACATGGAGTAAATTCTACAAGGAATTTCTCCCGCAGACGGGCTACGAGCAGACCGATGAAACAGACTATGAGATCTATTATGAGAAGGGCGAGAGCGGTCTGTTCTGCGAACTGTGGATCCCGGTCGGGAGAACAGCATCCGTATAGGAGCGCAGCATCTTGTCAGGGGCATGAGACAAACGTTTCATGCCCCTGACAATTTTTTTGCGTCACGTTCGCTCTGCCGACGCCAGATTGCAGGGAAAATGGAGATATGACTGATATTTTCATAAAACGTCATAATTTTTATGAAGTTTTATGGTATAATGGATTATACTTCAAGGGACATTGACCTAAAAGCGAAGTCTATCTAGAAGATTGGGGGGACATATGAATGTGAAGACTGAGTAGATGATTCTTGTTACAAGTAACTGAAACGTTTTGCTAAACGGAGGGAAATGGAGGAAAGAAATGGGAAAAAGTGGTTTACTATCTAAAATAGCATACTGGATAATAGGACTTAGTCTGCTGTTTGTCGGTGTGGGATTTGAAGACGCTATCATAGCTTTTCAAAAGCCAGTTGATATTTATGCTGAGGATTTTGAGGGGATCAAGAGATTTATGGCGGTGGAGTCAGAACTTGATATCATTATATCAAGCTTTCTCGAGGAGACAGTCACACATAAGAAAAACGGTGCAACAACCGGAGTGGACAAATACAATTACTACTCAGTTCCGATCTTTGTTGGTGACGAATGTTATTATGTCGCGATGAAGGTTAAAAGCGACTATGTCAATGCGGGTCAGATCAACAAGGTTGTAAAGGAAACAATGGCGTACTTGAGTTACACGCAGGACACCTATGGAAATGAAACACTGAAGTTTAAAGGCGGGGTACATAAATTGAAAAAGGATATCCACGAGGATATGAAAACATGGTTTAAGGAGGCTCAATTTTTTGAGAATGACGCCGATGTGGAGAAGTATATACTGCCGTATCAGTTAGAACCTGTATTCTCGTTTGAGAACATTCGTACTATTTATTTAATCTGTGTAGGTGCCGCGCTTTTTGGGATCGTTCTTGTCGTGATCGACCGCAAGGTCGTTTCGGCGAGGAGGCAGGATAACGCGTAGGCAAATGTTATTAGGGCTTGAATAAATCTCCAAAATATATTATAGTGAATAATGTACTGTATTTCAGATATAATAATCAGGAATAACGAACGATATATAGGAGGAAAATACGATGGCAGAGATAACTAAGGATATGACGATCGGCGAGATCTTGAGCACAAAACCGGAGGTGGCACCGGTGCTCATGGATGCAGGAATGCACTGCTTAGGCTGTCCTTCCGCGCAGGGTGAGACACTCGAGGAAGCGGCGATGGTACACGGCATGGACATCGATGCGCTGATGGACAAGATTGCTGCGCTCGGGTAGGGATCATGTCAAGTCCTGCATAAAATCTTGTATAAAATAAAAATTCCGCGACAGACATCGCGGATTTTTTATTTCGTATTTTATCCTGTGATTTAATTATACAAGGGACAACGCCTGTATTGCCTTGTCTTTGATGACCGGCTCAAAATGCTCTTCCATATAGGCTTCACTCGCTGATGCGATCTTCTCGGGGTTTCCGTACTCGGAGAGCATATTACAGATCTTGTTAAATTCCTCAGGGGTGTGGTTTGACTGCGCCACAACCAGCAGATAACCAGAGGTCTTCTCGCTCTTATAAAGGGAATTTTTCCCGTTGTAATGCTGCACCAAAATGTGCGCAAGACGCATTACCTGGTTCAGGGACTCAAAGCTATAGATCCGCGTCAGATCAATGCTGGCTGCCATGCCAGCGGTATTGGAAGATCTCAGTTTTGATCTGTTTGCGCCGTTTAGCGCATCGGCGTCTGTCGTGTTCTCTGAGAGATGATTGTCGTGAATCTTCTTAAACAGGTCGAGCACATCGTCAGCGCCCTCAGAAAGGCTTTGAAGCATACTGTCGAGCGTGCTTCCGAGATCGTCTTCCTCATATTCATCGTGAACAGAAGGGGCAAATTTCGAAAAACGGGTGTCGAGTTCTTCGGGATCTTCAACTTTGGTGATCACTAGGACGATACACTCGGAATTGAGCGGTATCGCTTCTATCATAAGTGGAATATCATCAGCATCAAATCCAAACTCATAGGAGGCCTGCTGCATCATATCGCGGAAAAGGTTTTTTGCTTTTTCGGTGCCGTAGGCAAGCTCGCTGATCTTGAGCTCACGGTCTGCCAGATCCGCCTTGGTAAGCGTGCAGCGAATTTGATGATCATTTACTTTTTCGATTTTCATATTATTTCACATCCTCACTATTTAAATTACAATGTGTACGCGTGATCCATCTGGCGATCACAGCGCATCTATAGTGTCCGCGTATTTTCAAGCCGGCCCTCGGAATGTACATCAAGTGACTGACCCTCTCACATATATTATAATGTAGAGATGCTTTAGTCAATAGGACAGGACCACAGTTTTTAAAAAATTTATTTTGATGTCATAAAACGGTAGATTTGCCAGGTACATACTTTAGTCTATATATCGTCTGAAATGTAAAAATAACAGATGTTTTTATAAAAAACTTGTATTAATTTTTACATTTGGGGCGAATTTTTACATTTCAATTTGCATAAATTTTTGGAATGTGTTAATAATGCTTGTATAAAGTATGTCGGGAACAAATTTTGTACAGAGAGGAGGCACTGTTAAAAATTTTTCTCATTGTCTTATTAGCTTGTGCTGATTGGTCAAAAATATTTTTCCAAGTCTTACTGAATGAAATCAATAAAAATTTAGTATAGATGCTTTTACATTTACATATCCAGTAATGAATCGGTATCTGTTCCGGCAGCTTTTAAAAGTTAACTTATATATCACGATATTAAACTTTTGGTCTTTGGTCCGCATCTGGTAATATTTAGATGGCAATGTCTGTGGAAAATTTATGAAAGAACCCCTCTATGCATAAGTCCATGCAGAATCTTAAAGCATGATCCAACAGATCATTCCGGCACTTGCTAACAAGACATCTATATTTTATCATATGCAGATGAAAAATGATAGGGACTTTTTTCAGGCAAATATTTGAAAAGAGCCTCCTGACTCAGAAACGCAAAAACAGATCAACCAAACAACATCAAAAGGATGGAAAAGGAGTACTGTAAATAAAATATGCGATTGTGCAAAGATTTTTGTGTACTTCATATCAAACTTTTGCTATAATGAGAACGATTGGGAGGTATCCGTATGAAAAAACGTGTAGTTACGGTGCTCGTGCCGGTTGTTCTCATTTTGGTTGTGATCGCGGTGGCACTTGGAAGCCGGATATTGGAACGGTATTCTTATTCGAAGAATAAAGCAGATCTGAGAGAATATTTTCATCTTGAGCAGGAAGACGAGGTGGCGATGGTGGTTCAGGACACTATTGTCGACGAGAAGGCGAAGTTCAGGGAGGGCAGGGTGTATTTTGCGCTGTCCACGGTCGAGATGTATTTTACGGACCGTTTTTATGCGAACAGCCTGGATCAGGTACTGCTGTTCACGACAGACACAGATGTGATACAGATCAACACAGGGGATGGCAGCAATGTGATGTATGTGTCTGACACGGCCCAGGATCTCGGTTATAAAGCGGCGTTCTACGAGGGGGATACGCTTTATATTGCTGCGGATTATGTGAAGCGCTATGCCAATTTTGAGTACCAGCTGTTTGAG
The DNA here is from genome assembly GCA_910588595.1 of uncultured Lachnospiraceae bacterium. GTDB lineage: Bacteria > Bacillota > Clostridia > Lachnospirales > Lachnospiraceae > COE1. The sequence continues at coordinate 5,901 of CAJUQU010000201.1, forward strand.
GAACCGCTTCATATGCAGATATATACACAGTGGGACAGCTATACGACTGCGGAGGTGTCCAGGAAGACGGCAGTCCGCTATCAGGGGGGCATCAAGAGCGATATACTGGTAGAACTGGCTGCGGGCGATACAGTAGCAGTGCTTGAGGAGCTGGAGAACTGGTCGAAGGTAAAGACAGAAGATGCTTATATCGGTTATGTGGAGAATAAATTCCTAAAAAATCAAACACAGACAGAGCGGGTGTGCGAGACTGGATTTGAGGAGTTTGTGTACAATAATGTGACGAAAGATGGAAAGATCAACCTCGCATTTCATCAGGTGTTTGAGGAAGTCGGCGGGGATTATCTTGCCGGCGCGCTTGCATCGACTAAGACGATCAATGTTGTGTCGCCGACGTGGTTCCGGCTGTCCAGCAACAGCGGGGATTTTGAGAGCCTTGCCAATGCGTCCTATGTGGCAAAAGCGCATGAGCTGGGTGTGGAGGTCTGGGCGCTTGTGACCGATGTGGACAGTTCGGACCGTTTCGGTGTGGAGATCAACTTCGTGGAGCTGCTGTCTGCGTCTGAAAACCGTAGATATCTGATCCAGGGACTTATGGCACAGGTGGACAACTATGGGCTTGACGGGATCAATATCGATTTCGAGAAGGTCCGGAGTGATTCGGGGATCCATTTTGTGCAGTTTATAAGGGAGCTGTCGATCGAGACCAGAAAGCGCGGGGTCGTCCTCTCGGTGGACAACTATGTTCCGTCCGAGTACACGGCGCATTACAACCGCAAAGAGCAGGGGATCGTAGCGGATTACATTATCATCATGGGATATGACGAGCACTATGTCGGCGGGGGAGCCGCGGGTTCCAACGCGTCGATCAGTTTTGTTGAGAACGGTATTGTCAATACGAAAGAAGTGGTGCCGGCGGAGAAGATCATCAATGCGATCCCGTTCTACACGAGAGTGTGGGAGTCAGGACCGGATGGCTTGAAGGCATCAACGCTCACGATGGCTTCTCAGGCGAACTGGGTTGCCAATGTGGGAGTGACGCCGACATGGGTGGATGAGTGCTGCCAGAACTATGCGGAATATCAGGTGAATGACACGCTGTACCAGTGCTGGCTGGAGGATCTGGATTCCATTGCAGTGAAGCTTCAGGTGATGCAGAGCCAGGGTATCAAGGGGATCGCGAGCTGGAAGCTGGGGCTCGAAGTACCGGCAGTGTGGGACGTGATCGCGGAGTATATGGCGCAGTGAGAAACTGCGCCATATACGCCAATCGGGAAGTTAATGCATGACTTCCCGTGTACAGACGCAGCGGATATGTACTATGGGACTTTCTCTTGAAGAAGTC
>CAJUQU010000202.1 GCA_910588595.1 uncultured Lachnospiraceae bacterium
ATCTTGTGACGATGAAAAAGAGATCAGGGAAATGTTTGCGGAGAAGATAGGGAAGCTCTATCCGAAAGCAGATCTGTCACTGTACCAGTCGGGGGAGGAGCTGCTGCTGTCTGCCAAAGAGCCGGATATCCTGCTGCTTGATATTCAGATGCCGGGCAGGAACGGTATGGAAACAGCAAAGGAACTGCGCAGGACAAACAAAAAGGTGATCATTATCTTTGTGACCGCTCTGGACGATTTTGTGTTCCAGGCGTTCGATGTAGGGGCGTTCCACTATCTGGTAAAGCCTTTTCATGATGAAAAGTTCGCAGAGGTATTGCAGAGCGCGGTAGAACAATATGAGGACAGAGAGAAGCCAGAGGGTGCAGGCAGGAGAGTGGAAATGCCGAGTCTGCTGATAACCACCGGGGGAAAACATGTCACCGTCAATCTGGAGGATATCGTCTATGCGGAGGTGTTTGACCGAAAAGTGATTCTGCATACGATGGATGCAGATATCGAATACTATGGGAAAATGAAAGAGCTGGAAGAAAAAGCAGGCGATGAATTTTACCGCACCCACAGGTCGTTTCTTGTCAATTTTGGTTATATCAAAAAATATAATGCGACAACCGTCTATCTGAAAAAAGGAGAGGTGCCCATGGCAAAACAGAATTATCAGGATTTTGTGAGACAGTATCTGAGATATAACCAGAGGAAAGGGAGGAGATAGATGGAATACATGGATAAAGTATTGATGGCAATATCTGCGGTCTACACCGTCATCGCAATGTCCGGAACAGGGTATATCCTGTTTCGGTTTGCAATGCCATTCATGGAAAATAAAAAGGGCGCAGTCTGCATAGGGATCGCTTATGCTGCCACAATGCTGATCCTGTATCTCATGCCGATGGAGATCAACACGTTTGCGGCATACAGTTTGGGGATCTTGTCGGCGTTTATCGTCATGTGCAGGATAGACCGCAGGAATCATAGACAGAAGACGTTTATAGCGGCAACATTCTTTTCCCTGCGCTGGCTTTCCGAGTATATGACGAGGATCCTGTCAGATGCCATATACAATATAAAGGTTGTGTATGATGTTTTTTATGTATCAGGAAGACATCCGGCGGCAAAGATCTTGATATTTGGGGGAGTGGAATTGCTGGACATGGCGATCGGCTTCGCATTATTGGGGATCAGTGTGAGATATATCGTAAAAAATTACGTTTACAAAAGGGAGGACATGAGCATCAAGGAAATGTTCATGTTGATCGTCCCTTCCATCACGGGAATGACAGGCTACGGAATCCTGATACAGTACCAGACCAGCTCGGGAATGAGCTGGATGGAGCCTATTTACGGTCTGTACAATGGACTGGCATTTCTGCATTTTGGCATATCTATCGTCACGATAGTGGTGATGACCGTACTGTTCCAGAATATCAAGGCAAGGCAGGAAGAAAAGCTGCAGAATGAACTGCTTGCCACACAGGTTGACAGTATAAAGAGACATATCGGGCAGGTGGAGAGCCTGTACCAGAACATACGCAGCATCAGGCACGATATGACAAACCATATCCTTACGCTGGAAAGGCTTTATGCCGGAAACAATGTGCAGGAAGCAATGGATTACGGCGAGGAACTAAAGTCCGCCCTGTCCCAGATAACAGGGGAGATAAAAAGCGGAAACCCCGTAACGGATGTGATCCTGCAGGACCTAAAACATGAAGCGGAGAAAAGAGAGGTACGATTCCGATCCGATTTTTATTATCCAACCGGCACGAACATCAACGCTTTTGATGTCAGCGTGATATTGAACAATGCCCTGCAGAACGCAATGGAACATGTGCTGCATGTTCCGGCGGAAAATGCAGGAGAGCGCGAGGCGCCGTATATATCCGTCCTTTCCTACCACAGGAATAATGCCTACATGATCGAGATTGCCAACAGCTTCACCGGAAACCTGCAATGGGATGAAGAACGTGGGCTGCCGGTCACAACAAAAGAAAAAACAGAGGGGCATGGATATGGTCAAACCCATGGATATGGTCAAACCCATGGATATGGGTTGGCAAATATCCGCATGGTGGCGAAAAAATATTCCGGGGATATAGCCATTGACCTGAAAGATGATGAATTCCGCCTCAGTATCATGCTGATGATGGAATGAAAAAGATATTTTCTCCAAAGAGGTCTGTGTGGGCGGTATTGTCAGGGGTTCACCGCAGAAAAAGGTCGGTTCACCGCATAGCTGTTCAGTTTGTGGGATCTGACGCCGAAACAATAGTTGAGGCAGCGAGTGACAAAAGAGCTACTGGTAAAAACAAAAATGGATCAGGAGGAAAAGGAAGATGACAATCAATGGTATTAACGGAACAAACACACAAACGGTGCAGATGGGAATGAACCAGGCAACAGATTCTTACAGCCGGAACATTCAGAGCCAGATCGCCAATGCACAGAAGCAGCTGCAGGAGCTTTCTTCCAATGGGGATATACCACAGGAAGAAAAGATGAAGAGGCGGCAGGAAATACAGCAGCAGATCAGCGACCTGAATATGCAGTTGAGGCAGCACCAGATGGAGCAGCGCAGAGCTGCCATGAACAGTGCTGAGCAGAAGGCAGAAGGTTCTTCTATGGACGATATGGGAGGCGGCGCAAATGCAAAAGCGGGAAACAAAAGCGCCGGGCTTTCACAGGCGAGCATGACAGCAATGATCTCCGCGGACAGCTCCATAAAACAGGCGAAGGCACATGGCAGCGTGGCAACCAAAATGGAGGGAAGATCCGGTATCCTGAAATCCGAGATCAAGCTGGACCAGGCAAGAGGCGGCGATACGCAGAAAAAGGAAGGAGAACTTGCCGAGGTAGAACAGAAAGCACAGGCAGCGTCATCATCACAGCTTTCTGCGCTGGCGGACGCGGGCAGGACATTGGAGGAAGCAGCAAAGGCGGACAGCAGGGAAGAAAGGGATGACAAGGACACAAAGACTATTCATAAAAAAGATGCGGATGAGCATGTGTCCGATACAGACGCAAATGAAAGAGGCGCATTCCAGGGCGAAGGCGCCAATGCACAAGCGGATGTTTCCGTTTCCGACGGTGCGGCGGCAGCCGAGAGCACACCACAGCGGTCGACACCCTACAGACCGGTCGACATTCGTTTGTAGGAGGGCGTGGAGGAAGCCTGCTATGATGCGTTCCGCACGGCAAGTCTGGAGATGGATTCCGGCGCCGCGATGAAAGCGCAGGGTACTTTGCATCAAAATGCTGGGGCATGAGGAGCATACATAAAACAAAAACGAAAAAAGGGAACTGGCGGAGACAGGCTGGTTCTCTTTTTCTGTTTTGTGATAAAATGTTAGAAAGTATTGATCATTTGGGGGCAATGACTCGTTATTATTTATATACAGTTTTTATATACAGTTTTTTAAGGCATATTTTTAACATGTACTAACGAGGAGGTGACAGCGTTTGAACATGGACAAGAAACCTTCCGATGATGATTTGGTGGAGCGGATCAGGGTCGGTGATGAAAAGGCGGCTGAGGAACTGATAAAACGCTACTATACGTCCATTCTGTTTTATTGTAAGAGACATTGCTTTCATTTGGAGAGAGCAGAAGATCTGACGCAGGAGACTTTTCTGAAACTTTTTAAAAATTTGTCAGGTTACAAAGGGAAAAGAAAATTTAAGGCATATCTGTACACGATAGCAGATCATTTGTGTGTTGATGAAAGCCGGAAAATAGAAGTCTACCCGTTGGAATATGAGGAAGAGATCAGCGCTGCAGGCGACGAGATGTGCCAGGTAGAGGATCGGTCAGAGATAGAGGCTCTCCTGAGGGTTTTGTCGCCGGAGCAAAGAGAAGTGGTCATTCTGCGGTTTGGAGAGCAGCTTGCGTTTGGGGAGATCGCAAAAGTAATGGGATGCAATGTACGGACAGCGCAGAGCCGGGTCCGGAATGCTTTGAAGATCCTGAGAAAGGAGCGGGAAAATGGGAGATAGGGAACTGGAGAACTATTTGCAGCAGTCTTTGCGGCAAGGGACAGCGCTTGAAAGGGAACGTGACAAAAAAAGCGTCAGATTGCAAGAGACCATAGATTTGTGCACTGGGATAATGCGGGAGCAGAGATCAGCGCACAAATCCCGGCAAGAACCAAGAACAGGTTTTGTGCAGTATTTATCAGATATTTTCCGTTTTGAGGGGACTTCTATATTTGGATTGCAGGCGCTTGTATTATGTATCATGTGTCTGAAACTTTCTACAATAGAAGCTGTTCCCCAATATATGCCGGTTTGCATGCCCCTGTTTGTGCTGGCAGTCATGCCGGTCATGTTCAGATGCCAGTATTATGGGATGAGTGAGATCGAAGCTGTTACGAGGGCATCCGGCTCACAGATCATATTAGCAAAGCTGGTTCTGGTCGGAGCGGCAGACCTTGTATGCATGACAGTCCTTATTGTTCTGGGGTCACATCTTCAAGATTCATGCAGGGAGATAAGTCGGATGATTTTATACTGTCTGGTTCCCTATTTAGTCTGTATGGTCAGTATGCTGCGCCTGATCCGACTGCGCAGGAAAGAAAACATGCAGATATGCGCGGCAGTAGTGTTTGGTTCCTGTGTGTGCTGGGGGGTGCTGGCAAGGACGATGCCGTGGCTGTATGAAGCGTCTGCTTTTGGCATATGGATCATTGCTTTTTTGTTCTTTGCAGTGTTTTTTGTAAAGGAAATCTACTTTATTGTGACAACAAGAAAGGAAGGGAAACTATATGGAATTATCAATTGACCGTCTGACAAAGCATTACGGAAGTAAAATAGCAGTGGATTGCGTCAGCGCGACCCTAAAGCCGGGCGTCTATGGTCTTTTGGGAGCCAACGGCGCGGGAAAGACGACGCTGATGCGGATGCTGTGTGCTATTCTGGAGTCAACCTCCGGCGAGGTGTTTCTGAACGGGAAGGACATCGTTGCGATGGGGGCGGATTACAGAAATGTGTTGGGGTATCTTCCTCAGGATTTTGGATATTATCCGGGGTATACTGCGATGGAATTTTTGCTGTATATATCCGCTCTCAAAGGAATACCAAGGAACATTGCCAAAAAACGGGCGGCAGAACTATTGGAGGAAGTGGGCTTAGGGGAAGCTGCGAATCAGAAAGTAAAGACTTTTTCCGGCGGCATGAAGCAGAGGGTAGGGATCGCGCAGGCATTGCTCAATAACCCGGAAATCCTGATCCTGGACGAGCCGACAGCCGGATTGGATCCGAAAGAGCGGGTGCGCTTCCGCAATCTGCTTTCCGATTGTGCCGGCGATAAGATCATTGTTCTGTCCACACATATTGTCTCTGACATTGAGGCGGTCGCGGATGAAGTCCTGCTTATGAAAAAGGGGAAATTTGTATTGCAGGGCAGCGTTCCTGATCTGATCAAAAAAGCGGAGGGAAAAGTATGGGAACTGGCGGTGCCGCAGGAAGAAACAAGAAAGTGGCAGGCGGGATCAACGGTTGCAAATTTGAGACATGAGGGCAGTCAGGTGGTGCTTCGCATCATTTCGGAACATATGCCGGCCGAGACGGCTGTTCCATGCGAAGCGTCATTGGAGGACTTATATCTATATTATTTCCCGACAGAGCAGGAAGGAGTGTCGTGACGATGGAACTATTTTGGCTGGAACACAAAAAATTATGGCGGAGAGCAGGCACAAAAGTAAGCGTTTTGATCTGTTTTCTGTACCTGGTAGGATTCGGGGGCATTCTTTCTTTTCAGTGGTTTAATTTTGGCAGCAAGGTTGATTTTACAAGATCGGATTTCGGAAGAAATTTCGACGGGTATGCCGCTGTAAGGGACAGGCAGGCGTATGCGCTCTCCTTTGGGGGAGATCTGACTGACGAGTCCATGCAGCAAATCATTCGGGATTATCAGAGGATGGAATCAGTCGACGCAAAAAGGGCGTGGGACTTGACGGATTGGGTGATCATCAATGGATGGCTGGGAGATCTGTGGTCTGAACTTCATGAGACCGGAAGTTATCAGGTGGATATCAGCTATTTTGACTCGGAAAAATTGACGGATTTTTATGGAAGAAGGCAGCAGGTTCTTGAAAAATATCTGGAAAATAATAATCAGACAGGAGCGGAAAAGGCGTATTTACTGCAAATAGATGAGAAGGTGATCAAACCGTTTCATTATGGATGGATCCGAGGCTGGCAGACAGTTTTGAGTTTTATGATCGACACATCGGCGGAGTCTATGGCACTGTTTCTGGCGATCGTCTTGTCCGCGCTGTTTGCTGGAGAATGGCATGACAATACAAGTTCCTTCGTGTTGACAACAAAAAACGGCTGGAGAACGGTTGCTCTTGCAAAGGTTCTTACCGGTCTGGCTTTCACAGTGGAATTGTTTGCAATGATCGCGGCTTGTGATATTGCTTTGCAGCTTTTCTTTTTGGGAACCACAGGATGGGATATGCCGGTTCAGCTGATCAAGCTGACTGCGATCGCACCGATGAATATGCTGCAGGCAGAAATCTATGAGTGGGCGTTCACACTGCTTGGGATGATCGGCTTTGCCGGGATTGTCATGCTGATATCCTCGGCTGTAAAAAGTAATGTACTGGCGTTGATCCTCAGTCTGGCAGTTGTCTATGTTCCAACAGCAGTCGATCCGTATCTTCCCTTCGGACTGCAGAAAGCGCTGGGTTTCATTCCACTGGTGGGAAGTGGGACTGACATTTTTCGGACATATACGTTTCATATCTTTGGGAACTATGTGTGGTCGCCATATCTGTTGATCACCGTTCCGGTGCTGATCGGTGTGGGGTGTATGCCGTTTGCCGTGAGGAAATGGTCAAGGAGGGTTAAGGTGTAAACCTACGAGAGAGTGGATGCAGCAAAGGAGTGAATGCTTATGTTACAGATTAGACCTGTTTCAGATTTAAGAAATAAGTTTCCTGATATTGAGAGAATTGTAAATGCAGGTGAACCTGTATATTTAACAAAAAATGGATATGGAGCAATGGTGGTACTTAGTCTTGAAGAGTATTCAAAGTTGACGGATGGTGTAGAAGCAGCATTGGATAAAGCAGATAGGTATGCGGCGGAAAACGATATAAGAATGAGCCATGAGGAAGTTTTTAGAGGACTACGGAGGAAAATAGATGTTCAATAAAAAGTACAGATTGATTTATCTGCCGCTTTTTATGAGCTTGTGAGTTAAAAGTTTGTACCACTAAGAAGCCAGAAAATCCCAGTGTTTTTCT
>CAJUQU010000203.1 GCA_910588595.1 uncultured Lachnospiraceae bacterium
GGACTATCTGATGTCTCTGTCAAATGAGGATCTGCTCTTCACTTACAATGTCGAGGCAGGGCGTTACTCCGGCAGGGGGATCCAGACGCACGTGCTCGGCGGCTGGGAAGCATCTACCTGCCAGATCAGGGGACACTTTCTCGGACACTGGCTGTCAGCGGCGGCGCGGCACTATCACGCCCACGGCGACATGGAACTGAAAGCAAAGGCGGACGCTGTGGTGGCAGAGCTTGCCGTCTGCCAGCGGGAAAACGGCGGCAGATGGGTTGCCGCCATACCGGAAAAATATCTGTACTGGATCGCGGAGGGCAAACAGATCTGGGCGCCCCAGTACAATATCCACAAGCTGTTCATGGGACTGCTCGACATGTACCGGCTCGCGGGGAACAGCCAGGCGCTCGACATCGCCGAGCGTCTGGCAGACTGGTTCTACGAGTGGAGCGGCAGATATACGCAGGACAAGTTCGATGATATCCTTGATATGGAAACGGGCGGTATGCTTGAGATCTGGTGTGAGCTTTATGCCGTGACACAGGACGGGAAATACAGGGAGCTTGCGCAGCGCTACTACAGGAGACGGCTTTTTGACCCGCTTCTGGAGGGCAGGGACGTGCTGACAAACATGCACGCAAATACCACGATACCGGAGGTGCTCGGCTGCGCGAGGGGCTATGAGGTGTTCGGCGAAGAACGGTGGCTCGCCGTCGTCAGGGCATACTGGAAATGTGCTGTCACCGACCGCGGCTATTATGCCACCGGCGGGCAGACACAGGGTGAAGTGTGGACGCCGATGATGCGCCTCAAGGAGCGTCTGGGAGATAAGAACCAGGAGCACTGTACGGTGTACAACATGATGCGCCTGGCGGAATTTCTGTTCCGCCACACCGGAGAGCCGGAATACCTGCAGTACATGGAATACAACCGGTATAACGGGATCATGGCACAGACGTATTGGACCGGGGAGGACGTGGAGGGAAATCCCGGAAAGGGGCTGCTCACCTACTTCCTGCCGATGAAGGCAGCCAGCCGGAAGCAGTGGGCAGGGGAGCGGGACAGTTTTTTCTGCTGTCACGGGACGATGGTGCAGGCAAATGCCGCCTGGAACCGCGGTATCTATTTCCAGGAAAATGCGCAGATATACATCGCGCAGTACATTGATTCGACCGCGGAGTTTGACCTGGGCGGTGCAGCGGTCCGCATCAGCCAGAGACAGGATCACATGAACGGCATGATCCAGAAATCCTCTGTCAACGATGGTTTCCAGTCCGTTGTGGACGCGGATGCCGCAAGTCCTTCGAGACCGGATTTCAGGAAACATATATTTACAGTCGAGGCGGAGCGCGGGACTGCAAATGATCTTTCGTTTTCCCTGCGTTTCAGGATACCGGAATGGATCACCAGGAAGGCTTCCATCTACGTGAACGGGGAACTTTGTCAGAGCAGTGATGACAGCAGCGCTTTTGTCACGATCGACAGAGTGTGGCGGGCGGGCGATACAGTGACGGTACTTCTCCCGATCGGGCTCCAGTTCATCACACTGCCTGACGACAGGACCATGGGGGCATTCCGCTACGGTCCGGAAGTGCTTGCCGGGATTTGTGAGAAGGAGCGGGTGCTGACGATACCGGACGGCGATCCAGTAAAGGAGCTGTCCGTCTCCTGCGGCAGACAGTGGGGAAGCTTTCTGACAAGATACCGGACCGAAAATCAGGATCCGGGGATTGAGTTTGTCAGGCTGAATGAGATCGGGTATGAGCCTTACCAGATATATTTTAAGATCAGGACGCAAAATGCTCCTTCTGTGAATGACATGCAGAATCCATAAAGGAAGTACTCCAATGGTCGAGGAACTTGGAGGAAGAGGGATCGATGCAGATCATGTTTCATATCCAAAGATATGCGAAGAAGTACATCTTTGGATATTTTCATTTCTGATACAGACGCCAGGAAGAAAGTCAGCCTTACAGTAATGATGAATGGTAAGCTTGCCGCGGCAGCCTGATATTGCACCAGTAATTTCACGCTCCAAACGGAGCAATTCACGCCAAACCTATGGAAAATTTTTGGAGATTGGCGATAAATCAAATAGATACAATATCGAATAGCAGAGAAAAGGACGGTGCTTTATATGACGATGGAGATGATAAACAATTATAGCAGCCATGTGGAAAATTACGCGGATGCTACGAAAAAATCTAACGGTAATGCAGTGACGGAGGGCAGGATAAACACAGCAACAAATAACAAGGACAACGTACAGCAATATTATGAACAATTATGTAAGAAATTTTCGCGGATGAATATTAATACAAGTGGAGGGATCACAAGCAGCAGCAAAAATAATATCGTTTTGAATCTCTCCAATGACTGTCTGAAAAAAATGGCAGGTGATCCGGAATTTGCAAAAAAAATAGAAAACGACATCGCAGGCATACCGGCTGCACATCAGCAGATGTTTGCCAAAGCAAAAAGTGATGGTATTGAGATACAAGGTTTTTCTGTGAGAATCAATGCAGATGGGAGTATGCAGTGTTCTTGCAGCGGTTCGACAAGAACCAGCGGCTCAAACCATAATGCAGCAGTGCTGAATGCGGAAAAGAGACAAACGGAAAAGAGACAAAAAAAGGGATTGGAGAAAAAGCGTGAGGAAAGAAAAGTTTTAGAGGAAAAAGCCAGGAAGCAGGCGGAGAAAAAGGCAGCAGAAAGGCAGGCAGAGAGAAAAGAAGTCGAAGCAGCGGGGAACGAGATGGGCGAATATACCATAAGTGTCACGGGTATGGATATAGGAGCCGTCACAGAGAAGATCATAGCTGCTGTTTCCGGTATATCTGTGCCGACAGGGGCAAGTTTTGATATAAAGGCGTAAATATCATTTTCATCCTATTTGGCAAATCGCAAAGGTACTTAAAACAGGTGCGTCTGCGGATTGCCCATACTTATCATAATGGACAAAAACGGTTCTGAATAACAGCAGAACAGACAGCGCGTAAACTTTCCTTTTTTGTATGAGTGTGCTATACTATCAAAAGATAACCAGCATGAGTAATGTATTATCGGTTTAGTATGAGTGTGCTATACTATCAAAAGATAACTGGCATGAGTTATGTATCAGGTATTGACATTGACGTAACGTCAACCTATATAATACATGTAAAGCATACGATCCGATATGTTCCTGGGAGTGATAGCATGGGCGAGAGATACACTGCAGGGGAACTTGCCAGACGGGTGGGTGTCTCTGCGAGGACGGTCCGTTTTTATGACAAAAAAGAATTGTTAAAGCCTGTCGCATACACAGAGGGCGGCTATCGGCTCTACGACAGCCGTTCCGTACTGCTGCTGCAGAAGATCAAGCTGCTGCAGTATGCGGGGCTGTCCCTGGAGCAGATCAGTCGTATGATGGCAAGCGAGAGCGAGGAGTCCGTCACAGAGCTGCTCTGGCAGCAGAAATTGCTGTTGGAGCAGAAGAGAAATCAGATGAATCAGGTCATCGAATCCTTGGAGGATGCACTCTCTGCGTGCGGGACGCTGGAAACTGAGCATGAGCGCATGGAGTCGGTGCTGGATATCCTGCATGTGAAGGATATGGAGGCACCGTTTGACTACCGCTATGGATTTTATGAGAACTATTCCGAAAATCAGCAGGACTGTTTTGGGTGGGTGTATGACCAGCTGCAGGTTCTTCCCGGCGCAGCAGTGCTGGATATGGGGAGTGGGCATGGAAACCTGTGGATCAGAAACTGGACAAGGATACCGGAAGGCGTGACGGTCACTGCAGTCGATAAACGAAACTCAGTGATCGATTTTCTCGAACAGTTTTATCTGGAAAATAAAAAGTTCCTGCAAAGGAATGTGAAGTTTCTCTTTCAGCGCCGGGATCTGGAGCGCAGCGGCATACAAAGTGAAAAGTACGACAGGATCGTGGCAAATCATCTGTGGGATTTCATCGCGGACAAGGACGCGCTGATGGAAAAGGCAAAAAGTGCGCTGGGACAACAGGGATTTATGCTCTCGACGTACAGTTCCTACGGCTTTCTGGAGGCGGTGGATCAGCTGCTCGGAAGTGTCGCAGCAGGCGTGGATCTCACGGGATTGATCGCAGGCAGGGATCTGGAGCGCAGACGGTTCGAGGAGAAGCTGCGTGCACATTTTACAAAAGTCAGCCGCGGCGTTTTCCAGAGCCGTCTGACAGGCATTGCCGACGCGGGGGTGTTGACCGGATATATACAGAACAGTTATCCCGGGGAGTATGCGGCGCATGAACCTATGTGGAAAGAAGCGACCCGAAAGATCGATCAGCAGATTGCCAGGGAGGGAGCGCCTGAGATCCGGACATACATGCCGCTCTACAAGTGCAGGCAGATTTAGATATTGCGGAGATCAAAAATGAAAGGGAGTTGATGTTTTGATGAAAAGAGCAGTGACGGATCTGCCGCCATGGGAATGCATGATGAAGAAAATGGTATGGCAGCAGTTGGGAGCGATAGCGGGCAGGAAAATCCTCGATTTTGGCAGCGGCGTGGGAGTGACAGCGGATCATCTGGCTGAAAAGAACGATGTGACGGCTGTGGAGCCGGACGAAGACAGTGCCGAGAACAGATGGATGGAGAATCCTTACACGCAGCTGATCGGGAGCACGAACATTCTGCGCCAGTTCGCGGATGAGACATTTGATGTCATCATCTGCCACAATGTGCTGGAGTACGCCCCGGATCGGGAGCAGATCGCTGCCGAGTTTGCAAGACTGCTGAAACCAGGCGGAAAACTCTCGATCGTCAAACATCACCGCGCAGGCAGGGTCATGCAGATGGTCGTGCTGCTGAATAATTTTGAGCATGCAAATGACCTGCTGGACGGAAAAAGCGGATCGTCCGCACAGTACGGGGAGATCTGTTATTATGAAGATGCCGACATTGAAAAATGGTGCAGCGGGTTAAAGATCACAAAAACTTTGGGGATGCGGACATTCTGGGATCTGCAGCAGAATCAGGAACAACACAAGGATCCTGCATGGCAGGACAAAATGGTCGAGATCGAGATGCGCGTATCGGATGTGGACGCGTATAAAGATATCGCCTTTTTCCACCATCTGACCATCGAAAAGCGACAGGGGTAGACAGAAAGGCAAAAGCGAAAGGGGGAGAACGCTATGAACATCGCAGTGCTGTCGGATATCCACGGCAATCACATTGCGCTGGAAGCCTGTATGGAATATCTGGAAAAACAGGATATCGACGCATACTGTTTTCTGGGAGACTATGTGGGGGAGCTGCCCGGGACCAGGCAGGTGATGGACACCCTGTATGATCTGCAGCGGAAGCTGCCCTGTTATATCATAAAGGGAAACAAGGAGGACTACCAGCTGTACGGTCTGGGGGAGGGACACCCGGAGTGGAACGCCTATCCGAGCACGGTCGGAATGCTGCGCTACGGAAGACAGCAGCTGACGCAGGAGGACATTTCTTTTCTGGAAAAGCTGCCGATCACGGATCGCATCCGCATAGAAGGAATGGAGGATATTCGGATCTGTCATGGCTCGCAGCGGGCGGTGAAGGAGGACATCCGCCCTGGCGGGAGTCGGAACGGGGAGATTCTTGCAGGGGTGGAAGAGAAATATGTGCTGTGCGGTCACACGCACAGGGCGATGGACATACAGGAGTGCGGCAAGACGATATGGAATCCCGGTTCTGTCGGTCTGCCGATCATCACAGAGGGCAGCATGAAGGCGCAGTTTATGCTCATTCATGGCGGCAATGGAGGATGGACGCCGGAGTTCGTGGCGCTTGATTACGATATTGAGTCTGTGATACGGGACATGCGCGAGAAGGGACTGTACGAGATCGCGCCATACTGGTCGATGGTGACTGAGTGCATCCTGCGCGGCAGGAAGGTTACGCACGGACAGGTATTGTGCAGGGCGATGGAACTGTGCGAGCAGGAGAACGGCAGATGCGACTGGCCCGAAGTGCCGGAGAACTGCTGGGAGAGGGCGTATGAGGATATGAAGAGCGGGATCATATAGGATCTCGGCATCTCACAAAGGAACTCAGGGATGCGATTCGTCAGAAGTGGAGGGTATTATGATGATGGAATACAAGTTGGTTCGTCTGGCGGACAGACCGGACTTAAAGGAGCGCGCAGCACGGTGGTTTCACGAAAAATGGGGTATTCCGCTCGAGGCGTACGCGGAGAGCATGAAGGAATGTCTCGCCATGAAAAGTGCTGTGCCGCAGTGGTATCTGGCGCTGGAAGACGGTCAGATCATCGGCGGACTGGGAGTGATCGAGAATGACTTCCATGACAGAAAGGATCTGGCGCCCAATGTCTGCGCCGTCTACACGGAGGAGGCGCAGAGAGGGCGCGGCGTGGCGGGCGCCTTGCTCGATACGGTCTGCGCAGACATGAGGGAGCGCGGGATCAGCACGCTCTATCTGGTGACAGACCACACAGCGTTCTATGAGCGCTACGGCTGGGAATTTCTGTGCATGGTGCAGGGCGACGGCGAGCCGGAGCTGTCGCGGATGTACATACACCGCTGCTGAATCTTCATAGCGCACTATGGCAGCAAGGAGGCGTGGAGAAAGCAGTTTTTGGAGAGTGCGGCGTCGGATGAGGCGCAGCAGAATTTTGCTAAGATCGTAGAGTGGTACGGGAGCAAGGAAAAGGCGATGGAGGCGCAGAAGAATCCCGCCGATGCGGGGCTTATGACCGCGTATCAGAAACGCATCGCAGCAGTGATGCAGAAGCTTGCAGACAAAATGGGGACGGATGTCAATGCCATGGAAGTCAGGGAGATCGTCGGTGAGTATGATTTCGTGGCAAAGCAGCTGTACCAGATGGATGATGTCTCCGTACTGATGAAGGAGCTCGCAGCCAGCTATCAGACCAACGAGACGATGTGGAAAGTACAGGACAGCATCTACGGCGACGGCGCGACTGCGTATATCGGAAAGGCGCTGGAGGCGTTTTACCTGCAGCGCGCGTGTTACTGTTCACGCCCCAACTAATTCTGACACAATTTTATGTAATGAAGGCGTAAACAGCAACCCATTTGCACACAAAATGCTAAAGTGCAAGCATTTTGGCGCACGTTTTTCACTACTTTTATTGACGAGTGAACAGTAACGCGCGTAGCTTCGGTCCGTGTTTCGTGTATACATCCACGGTAAACGCACGATTTTATGTCTATCCGCCAAAGAAAAAATCTGATATATT
>CAJUQU010000204.1 GCA_910588595.1 uncultured Lachnospiraceae bacterium
TCCCGCCCCATTTTTCCTGTCTGCCAGTTTATATATTCATCAACTGCCTCCCGTGCGTTTTGGTCAATTATACTGGAACTGGCCTGATTATTTCTTTCAATGTAAAATGTCACATCTACCTCAAATTCATCCTCTTCCGGAGCGGATACCCGGACATGATCTGTCAGCGGACGTACATCGTCTGCATTCAATGCCGATGTCACTTCCGCCAGAACTGCGGAAGTGGGAAGAATGCTATTCTGCAGCAGAACCCGTACATCTACCACGCCAGGCTCCGGACTTGTAGCCACTACATCTGCAATGGCTGATGAAACCGATTTGGCATGGTGTATATAGCTGTTCATGGAGCCGGCCGTAGAGAAACTTTCCATGCTGTCACGCATGCGCTCATAATAATCGGCGTCACTTTCCATTTCTGCCCCGCCACTGGTTTTTGTAATGTTTTCAACCTTAAGAAAACAGTCGTAGACATCAACAATCTCCCTTACCTGCCCCGGCGCCAGATCATTTCCAACAATACCGGATAACTGACACTGGCCGTTTACATCTCCATATGTCCGTCCCGCAGGAATTTCCAGTTCCTCCAGGGTTTCAAATACTATTTCAATATTAAAAGAAATCCTGGTACCCTTAGGAATTATAATGCTTTGTTGCTGCGGTGCCGATATATGGCAGCGGAATACTGCTACCGCTGATGTCGCGGGAAGTCTCTCAATGTCTTTATACAGCTCTGCAAGGCTGTCCAGATATTCTCCTTTCGCGTATCTCGGAACATTCTTTTTGGCTGTTTCATTGATAAGTACACGCTGCTGCACAACGATCGCTGCACACCACGCGATAAAGATCCTCTCCGGGGAGGCAGGACGCATTTTATAATCAGCCCTTCCGTATTCCTTCATCATGTTTTCATATAATGCTATCATGCTGCTTTCTATTGTTTCCGTATCCGTCTCCAGGAACTGTATGTCTGGATATTCCCTCTTAAATATCACTGTCCCTCACTCCCTCCAGTTCTATTACCGGGATCAGTCTCCCTGTCGAATCATCCCTGTCAAACGTCAGCCCTCCCAGGATTGCCCGCGGTTCATATTCTTCTATCTGGTCATATACATATCCCACAAGGGCATTTTCGGCAACAGGAAGGGGTCTACCATATAATTCGCCCGGGATCCCCATTCCGCGCAGCATGGGAGCCGATTTCTGAACCATGGATAAAATGACCGATATGTTCTGTACAACCTCCTGATAATCATTATCAGGTGCAAGATTTATGTTTCCTGGTACTTCCCCGTCTCCCCTTATTCTCACCATAATGTCCTACCTCCTGGGATATTCTTTCAGGGTTACATCAGCCCTGGCAGACAACAAGTTTCCATTTCCGTCAAAATACTTTAAACTGACCGTACCTTTCTGTATGACCCATTTATAGTTTCCGTATATCATGCGTCCGATGACTAGCCTCCCCGTATACCCGCTGCGCACCATCTCCCGCAGTTTTTTAATCTCCTTCCATGGATCTACTCCTAAAAAAACGGAAAATTCCATCCCGAAAGATACCGTTTCTATTTCCGGTCCCTGGTACTCCAGCAGGTCAGCCTTAATATGTCTGTCATGTGTGGCATATTTTGCTGAAAAATCCCATTTCATGTTATCAAATGTTTTCACTGTCTGGTCTGATACACTGAATACAAGATTCCCAAATGCACCTATTCTGGCCATTATCTTATGCCCCCCAGTATGTAGCCTTCCCCGTCACCATCTGGTACCATGATGCACAGCACGAGGTCGCCCTGCTGCGGTATCCACGGTGCAAGATATGCTTCATGTTCATGCCCCTGGGTCTCCCCGACCCTGTCTCCATTCCTTTCTCCGGCAGAAGGCACAACAGTTCCGGAATGTGCAAGTATGTGCAGTTCCCCAGAAATTATGCCGCCTTTATCCCCAAACTTCACACGTGCTTTCAGTCTGCCCGCATCAACATTGTGTACGGTTCCCTTCCGCACAAGATTCTTTAATTCTGTAATGTCTGCCATCAGTACCCCTCCAATACCTGCTGTAATGTCAGGTCAACAGTATATCCTCCAAAAAAATTATGTTTGGCCTGTGTCACCTTATATTTCCTGTCAAAATTCTGAAAACCCTGCAGGATGACAGTTATCCCCGCCACCATTGTCACGTCTCCGGCTATCTTTAACTTTACCCCGTATTCCTTCGTATTTTTTTCCCGGAGCCGCTTCCTCGCAAGTTCCTGTGCTTCTGTCCTGTTGCACACCTTTTCGTTTATGTCCAGTGTCTGTCCCGTCCCTGCCCCAGGATCTGGCGTAAAGGTATACTCAATCGTCTTTTTGCTGTCCGGGTCCGTGTATGACACGTGACAGCTTGTATATGCCGTGTCGGTCAGGCTGGTATCCATTTTGTACGATATGATGTCGCTGTCCCCCCTCCTGAATGTCCTGACAGGAGGTTTTTCATCATATTCCGCCATGCCGTATACTACAACCGTCATATCCGTAACCTTTAACGCCATTCCCGCCGCATGGCACAGATCCTGCAGAAACCTTATGTCTGACTTCTGCACCTGCTCCTTACGTTTGTATTTTGGGTTTTCATGAGATTCATACATCAGTTTCAATCCGCTTTTGCTGGCGATCTCCTCAGCTATACCTTTCAGCGTGTAATTCTCCCATGCCCTTGATTTTCTTTCCATACGCAGCGTGGATGCCGTATATGGAACAGAAGTCCCTTTTACTGTTATTTTTCCAGGAGGACCGGACATATTGATGCTGTCGATCTCAAACGTGCCTATGTTGAGCGTCACACTTTCACCGGTATCGTTCCAGTTTTTCTGCACCAGCACCGCAGTGACAAGTCTGGGCGACGCCGTCCCAAATTCCCCCTGTACGTTTTCTCCCCCGCCTGATGATTTACCTGAAACTGTTATCCTGAACACCTGTCCCGGATAAATCAGGTTCGGATTGGGGATATTGTTTTCCTGTGCTATCTGCGGATATTTTGTCCCGCTCCCCAGATAACGGGAAGCAATCCCCCAGAGCGTATCACCACGTTTCACAACATAATTGACCACTTCCACGTCTGCGTGGCTCTCCTTCACAGGCGGCGTGAGGAGATGTCCCAGCATGCTGTTCTCACGGTCCTCATACTCAATCTGGAAATCATCCGTACTGTCATCTTCATTGTCGGTATATGTCGCGCCAGTCAGATGCATGTTCATGTCATCTGTCGGGTTTTCAACATTTTCAAATTTGAGACGGAGTTCCACCCTCCTGGCAATCTGCACCCTGGTCATAACAGCCGCCCCCTTTTCCATGGAGGAAGTTCCATATTCGCCCGCTGTTCAATATCAGGAATAATAAGGGTTATCCCGGCTGGAAACACAAAAAAACCGGCATAGTCTGCATTTGCCCTTATAAGCTGATCCAGATAAAGGACGCTTCCCATCTGCTCATATGCTACCTTGTCCCACATGTCCCCAGATATAGTCGTATAAATTTTAGGCATATGCCGACCGCCTTTCATTATCTGCCCTCTTTTCCAGCAGTTCCTCAAGTTTCTGTACCAGACCTGTATTTATCACCCTGTCCATTACTTCCTCAAAACCTTCTGGTTCCTTTCCGTCCACATGGATTTCATTAGTGTTATATACGGTAATATTTGTCCCCCCATAGTGGCTGTCCTGCGCATTTACAATATTCTGCGGCTGCGTGTATGCCTGGGGCTGCACCGTCTGGATATCCATATAACTGTCGGAAAGTTCCCTTTTTATGCCGGCTGTCTGCGCTGCATTCAGTACCTTCTCGCCACCGTTCATAAATATCAGCTCCGGTCCGTTTTCCCCCACAACGGAAAACCCAGGTTCTGCCGATATGGTTCCTGAAGCATATCTTTTTCTTTTTTTCGTACCGGCAGCACTTCCAAAACCTCCCGAATTCCCCAGCGCCCCCAAGGCCTGTGATGCAATGCCTGCATAGGCGTTCTGCACTTGCGGCACCATCATTCCCGCACCATCAATGAACCCCTGTATCGTTGCCTTTCCAGCTTCTGCCGCCTCGCTCTCCAGGTTCATCGCGTCTATATCCTCCGCCAGTTCCAATCCCAGCTCATCCATCTGTCGCGTAAATTCCATGGAAACATCCGCGATGCTTGCCGCCGCCTCTGCCTGCTGTGCCTGCAGATCCTGCCAGTTTTCGACCATGTCCTGCAATTCCTCATCGCTTGCGGACGCCATTCCCGCAATTGCATTCACGCTCTCCTGCGACCCGTCCGCAAAGCTGGCGATCACGGCACTTAATCCTTCGATCTCATTTGTGCGCCCAGACAGTAGCTGCAGGTTCGCATTGTAATCCTGCCAGTACGCCGTCTGGGATTCCATCGCACTGTTCATGTCCGCCACACTCGTCTGCGTCACCTTTGCCGCCTCGTCCCACAGGCTGTACTGCCCGGAGATGCTGTCATATGCCGCATCATACAACTCCTGATATGCTTCCGTCAGCGCCGCTGCCTCCTGTGATACCAGACCGATAGTCAGCGAAACCTCTGATTCCTGCTCCGCTATCTGTGCGGCAGCTTCCGCCGCCTCACGCTCCGCCGCTGTCATGGACTCGATCGCCGCTTCTGCCGATGTAATCACCTCTTCGGCTTCTTTCACCGCTTCGCTGTCCGCCTCGATGGCTTTCTCAAGGTTCGCCTGTTCCTGTTTTGCCTGCTTAATCTCCTCGTTATATGACTCCATGGCATCTTCCAGGCTGTAATACTCCTCTGTCAGATAGTTGTAGTACTCCGTCATATACCCTGTTTCTTCACAGTTTTTCTGTGCTGCAGTCTTTGCCTCATCTAACAGCTCGTTCATACGTGCAGATGCCTTCGCCTGGTTTTCCATCGCCATCTGTTCTTTAAAATGCGCCTGTGTCAGCCTGATACTGTTTTCCTCTGCCTCGATCATGACCGCGCTGTACTCGTCATACAGGCTGTTCAGGTATTCCTGCTGCGCCTGTTTTTCCGCATTCTGTTTCCAGGCCTCCGTCTGCTCCCTCAGCGCTTCCGTCCCGCCCTGTATGGAATTAGTCTGCAGATCGATCTGGCCTGCCAGTTCGGGCACCTGCCGCGTCAGGAGTTCCAGTATGTTATGGTACTCCTGGTTCTCCTCAACATTGCCCCCTGTCGCCGCCTCGATTTCTTCAAGCCGTGCGATATAATTTTCCGCGACGGATGCCGTGGCAGTCATATTCACGGAAGACGCATCATAATTTTCCGCTGCCTGGGACATGGCTTCATCCATATCCCGTGCAGCCTCTGTCAGTTCGCCGACGGTCGGGATGCCTTCATTGGCTGCTGATGTCATGCCAACTATGGCTGCTGCCAGTGCTGCCACTGCCGACGCAGCCGCAATGGCGATTCCGACAGGTCCTGTAAAGAGAGAAGTAAGATTCAGGAGCTTAACTACCTTAATGGCTGCTGCCAGCGCCGTCATCCCCCCGACAGAAGTCCCGATGACACCCGCGAATGTCGTAACCGCTTTTACAAGCGCCGGGTGCTTATCTATAAATTCCTTTAATTTCGAAAAAACATCCGCTGCAACCTTGTATACTTTTGTCATTTCCGGCGTAAACTGCTCTCCTATAGCAATCGTGACACCCTCCCATGCAGACTGTGCCAGTTTCAGCTGCCCGTTCATGTTGTCCATCTTGATCTTTGCCATCCTTGACGCCGCGCCGCTGCATTCATTGATTGACTGCGACAGGGATTCATAATCCTTATCCGTCGCATTTATGACTGCCAGCAGCCCGTTGTAGCCGCGCTGTCCGGCCAGAGCCATGGCATTGCTGACCTTTTCCGCTTCCGACATCTGTTCAAAGCATCCACGCAGCTCGTTTATGGTTTCAGCAAAAGTCTTCATGGTTCCGTCTGCTTTTAATGCCGTAAACTCATATTCTCCCAGCCCTGCACCTGTCAGTGTCGCGCCTTCCAGGAGCCCGTTAAACGTATTTTTGAGCGCCGTTCCTGCTATGCTGCCTTTGATGCCGCTGTTTGCCATCAGTCCGACCGCAACCGATACATCTTCTATGCTGTAACCCAGCGCCCCGGCTATGCTCGCAGACTGTTTAAACGTTTCCCCCATAATGGAGACACTTGTATTACTGTTTGTAGCCGTCGCTGCAAGCACATCCGCAAAACGTGCCGTTTCCGAAGCGGACATTCCGAACGCCGTGAGATTATCCGTGACAATGTCGGACACCATCGCAAGATCCTCTCCTGATGCCGCCGCAAGCTGGATCACCCCGTCCAGCCCCTGCAGCATGTCAGACGCCCCCCAGCCCGCCATGCCCATGTATGTCATTGCCTCGGCGGATTCCTGCGCCGTATATTTTGTTTCCGCCCCCATCTCCTTGGCCAGCCCGGACAGGCTTTCCATCTCGCGCACATTTGCACCGGAAAGGGCTTCCACCGTGGACATTGTCTCCTCAAATTCCCCTGCAACGCTGATACATTCCGCATATGCCTCTGCTATTTCTTTCAGCGCGGCTGCTATTCCTGCAGTTGAAAGGGCGGAAGATATTGTATTTATTGCATCAGCACTTTCGGAGCCAAAATCCTGCGCGCTTTCCGCTGCCTCCTCCTGCCTGGTTTTCAGGGACTGCATCTCGGTCTCCAGGCGCCTGCTTTCGCCTGTAAGGTTCCCTGTATCAATACCCGCCTGCTGCAGTGCGGCTCCCATCTGGTGCAGTTTTTCCTCCTGCCTCCCTAGCGATGACGTGGTTTTGTCTATCTGCTGCTGCTTGGATGCCAGCCTGTTCTCCAGGGAAGCAGAAGATCCCTCGGTTTCCCTGATTTCCCTCTGTATGTTGTCATACTGCTGCTGTAACAGTGCCAGTTTCTTCTGTGTCGTCTCGACCGCCGACTGCTGCTTCTGGTATGCGGATATGTCGGACTGTGTCCTGTTCAGCATCCCTATCTCTTTCTGCATGGCGGCAACAGCAGACTGCGCTTCCTTGAAAACACCTTTGTATGAGCCGTTTAACTGCGCACTCAGTTTAAACGCCATTTCAAATTCTTTCCTGTCTCCCATCTGCCTGTTTCCCTATTTCTTTCTGTATTCTGCCTTTATTTTATTATTTGCCTTTATCCATTTAACGAACTCTGTCAGGGGAAGGGAAAGCCAGAATTCCATACCGGTATTGTTATTTC
>CAJUQU010000205.1 GCA_910588595.1 uncultured Lachnospiraceae bacterium
CTGTATACCCTTATTCTGCATAGAATATACAAGGCTTGCACTAATCAAAATTTTATAGATCCTTATATATCCACCGTCCATCCTTATCCTGCCCGATCACATGATCCTCATACCACTGATTACAAAACTGGGCGTACTCTCGGTATTGTCTTTGTAGTTCCGATATGCTATTGTCTGTCTCTAGTGAAGGTTTTGTAACCTTTTCTTTTGATTGCATTTTTACTTTTGATCGTTTCATTCCTTTTGATTGCTTTCTTGTTTTCGCATCTTCAAAATTGATTATGTCCATTATATCCTCCTCATTTTTCGTATGATTATTTTATGTTATCTTGATATTTTAAGGCATCAAAATAAGCCCTCTATCAATCATATTTCTACAACTGATAAAGGACTTATGCTGATGTCCTAATTATTTAGTTCATATCATATTAAGGCTCTATAATAATTGGTGTATAAATGGTGTAAATTCAATTAATCCAACTGTTGAAACACGCATAAAACAAGGCTTTAACATACTTTTAATTCTTACATTATCGTAAGATTGGGGTGATGTTTTGCAAACCTGATACACCTTGTTATAAGTCTGCAGATTTCATTGATATCCCCCCCTCACTTCAACATCTCCGCATGATTGACGATCGCCGTATTGTACAGAAACAATATATCCGCACCGTCAAAGTCCACATACTCCCCGATCCGCGCAGAGTCGATATAGCGCAGATCGATCAGCGTGATCTCGCTGTAAGCTCCCAGCAGAAGCGGTACCAGGCTGCTCGTGTAGGAATCCCTGAAAATAACCAGCCTCTTGTCCGTAACAGCATCAGGACTCTTGATGACCTGCAGCGACGACGCACCGCCCACAAACACGTCATACTTGTCAAGACTCTTGCCGTCATCAAGCTTATCCAGCTGATACACAGGTTTTAACACGGCTCCCGCCTCGTCGGGCAGACGCACCTTTCCTGCATCCTCCCCGCCCAGCATGTTCTCTTCAAGGCTCCACACCACCGCTGTCTCTGTCATCTCATCCGTCAGATACATGATCGTGTCCGGTTCCATGGGAAGCGCCGCCTGTCCATAGTACACACCGTAAAAATCCGGTATCTCATGTTCTGTAAATCCGGTGTCTTCTCCTTTTGAGAAATTCAAAGAACCGCCCACTCCTATCGCATCCGCGAGATGGTGCGCCACATCCAGGATCCGCTCCTGCCGCCAATGTGTATCTGTGTGATAATAATCGTCGATATCCAGATCTGAAATGATATCGATATAAGCAAAATCTGCGTTCGCTGCAAGCTCCTGAGACAGCAGTTTGATCATATGCTCATAGTCTATAGACGGATACCCGCTTTGTTTTGCCAGGAAATAATTCTTATCCGGCACGATCGCATACCACACGTCCTGCTCTGGAAAATACTGCTGCCAAAGTCCCGTCATCTTCACCGCAAAGCGCTTCACCGACGATTCATTCAGCGGATATTCCAGTTTTGCAGCGTGATCTAGTACCACGTAAATATCATTGTTTTCCTTCTGCTGCAGCACGTCATAGGCAAAATATGCCTTGATGCGCCGCAGTCCGTCCCGAAATGGAAAGTGATCTAGCAGATACTTCTCCGTATCGTCCATAAAAGACTTATCCGCAACATTCTCCCGTGTCAGTTCCGGCTTTTCCGCCAGACGACGACGCTCTGACCTGGACACTGTCTGATCTGGATCGACGGCAAGTATCACGATCATGCCTGCCAGAAAGACCATAAAACTACAGATCACAATTCCCCACTCCCATTTAGAACGCCTCACCGCAGCCACCTCCCTCCCGAAATACTAATACAAAATCTCTGTTTAATACGCCATCTCAAAACCGGAAATACAAGAACGGGTTAAATGAGCCATCGATCAGATACGCCGTACTTACCAGCAATAATACAATTGTCACCGCAGCTCGCAGAATATGAACGATCCTCTCCCCTGCCCCTGCCATCTGCACCCGGTCACGCAGCTTTGTCAAGAGCCACACCGGAAACGGCACCGAACCGACCAGTCCGATGCACAGCATCACGATCCGATTTCTCAAAAGATATGATTGTACTGCCACCTGCGCAGCCCCCATACTGGCGGCAACGCGGCTGCCAGCCCCAAACATCGCCAATATGTCCGCCGCCGCTCCCGACAGTGTGTCGTTATGAAACACCAGAAAGCTCACGAGTATCACGATCCCTACATACATATGCAGAATCACATTCAAGACAATTTTCGGCAGAAATCTGTTGCGCTCATACAACCTGCTGATCCCCTTCTCAAAGACCAGGAGCACGGCAAACAACAATCCCCACACGATAAAATTCCAGCCTGCCCCGTGCCACAACCCTGTAAAGAGCCATACAACGAAGACATTCAGGATCCATCTTGGCATATTCACCCGGTTTCCGCCCATGGGAATGTACACATAATCGCGGAACCACGCACCGAGCGTAATGTGCCACCGCCGCCAGAACTCACTCACACTCCGGGCGATAAACGGATACCTGAAGTTCTCAGGGAAGTCAAATCCAAGCATTTTCCCCAGACCGATCGCCATATCGGAATACCCCGAAAAATCAAAATAGATCTGAAGCGCAACAGCGACCGCATACGCCCACGAAACCATGAGACTGCGCTGCCCGAGCGCCGCGATCTCCGCCACAAACTCACCTGACACATTGGCGATCAGAACCTTTTTTCCGAGCCCTACCGCAAAACGGACCATACCATCGCAAAATTTCGTACGTATATTCGATAAGTCAGCTCCTGATGTCAGTGTCCGTTCAATCTCACTGTATCGAACGATCGGTCCCGCCACCAACTGCGGAAAGAGCGTCACATACGCCGCGTAAGTGACAATGTCCTTCTGTCGTTCCACCCGCTTGTGATACACATCAACACAATAACTGGCAATCTGAAAAGTATAAAAAGAGATTCCGATCGGGAGCGCGATCGCTCTCGTCTTGATGCCAAACACCGTATTCATGAAAAAATTAAAATATTTGAAATAAAACAATGCCGCAAACGGCAAAAGAACAGACAGGACATAAAATATCCTGGCTGCCCTTCTCTCCCTGAATCTGTCCACCAGCCACAAAAGCGCATAGGAGAGCGCGATCTGCGCAAGCATCAGCAGCACATAGACTGGCTCCCCCCATGCATAGAACAACAGCGACATCACCAGGAGCACACAGTTCCTGCCCTTCTGCGGCGAAACATAATACAGAAAAATAGTTGCTGGCAGGAAAAAGTATAAAAATGTAATACTGGAAAAAAGCATTTTCGCCTCTCCTACTATGTGATCTTATATTGAATTTGCCTTTTCAAGCGTATCTGATACCTTCATATCCCTCGACTCTGCAGCCGCAACCGCCTTTGCGAGCACCTCAGATGCGGTATCCTGAAATCCCATCACAAAAAATATGTCATTTCCGAAAATCACGGCATACTGCTGTTCTGCGCTGACACACACCCACTTTGCCGGATTGATGTTATCCATAAGCTGCTTGCGGATCCCCTCTGCATCCGCGTCATCTGTTGTCCTGATGTAAATGGCACTGTAGGGTGTGGAGGATAT
The DNA here is from genome assembly GCA_910588595.1 of uncultured Lachnospiraceae bacterium. Taxonomy (GTDB): domain Bacteria; phylum Bacillota; class Clostridia; order Lachnospirales; family Lachnospiraceae; genus COE1. The sequence continues at coordinate 3,599 of CAJUQU010000205.1, forward strand.
CATTGACTCGGAGAGGTAGACCCCCTCAATGCCGTCCAGCGCTGTCAGACCCGTGTGATATGACAACATGTCTGCATCCCCTAGGTCAAGCTCCGTCATCACGGCACCACCCATAGGGAGCAGATCTTCCGCCACTCCCCCGTACACCTCGTCAAAAAATGCCGACACCTCATCCGCACTGTTCAGATGCACCATTCCCGCAGTGTCCGCATTTTCCTCGGACGATACCTCGTCGGACGTCCTGTCACCGCTCTTGTTGCCACACCCAGTCATCGCTGACATGGACAGTGCCATGATCATTGCCATGATCCCTATTTTGCTAACGATTGTTTTCTTCTTCATAAGAGTATACCCTCCATTTCTCGATCACGTCCGGATCTATCATCCCCAGACATGATCTAATCCTATTGTTTCCTTCACTTTTCACAAATATTCACACTTAACTGAACATAAAACCATTTCTAGCGCTCCATCCAATCAGAAATCAGACTGTGCAGATTCCTTACTATTGGCTGTATCAATCATCACTCAACGACAAGCAGATATGTCACCTCCTGTCCTGGAGCATCCGGCTCAACTTCCCTCAGCATGAGATCGTAAGTCTGATCTAGTTCCAATAGATCCATACTCTCTGACAACACTATGGAACAAAAGATCTGAATCTCACTGTCCGTCTCTATGCCAGGCTGATCCGATGAGAGTATCTTGGCGGTATACAAGATCCCGCTGTCCATGCTGACATCCATATCGAGAATCTCAACTGTTGCATGAAAGCTGCCTGGTTCTGACCATGCCCCTTCTTCCATCGCCATGCCGCCATTTGCTGTATCTGCTGCTGCATCCATACCGGAAACAACACTCTTTTCACTGTCGCTCCCATCTGCTGCAGCCGCATTGACCTCCTCCTCGCAGGCTGCCGCTTCCTGTTTTGCCGTATCTGCTGCCTCATAAGCACCCGCCGCCTGCGGCGCAGTGTCCGCTGTTTGACCGGACTCTCCTTTTATCCCCACGTTCCTAACCATTGCCGGCACGATCAGCACCGCGCACACACACGCCGCCGCAACGCCTGCCCATACCTTGTACTTCACTTTTCTGTCACGTGTATTTTCTGTCGGAGTATCTGTTACAGGAAAGTCCGTTATGCGCAAATCGGTCCTGACATTCTCGGAAGCCGGCTTTTTGTCCTCCAGCCCCGCCTCGATACGGGCCCACAGATCCGGCACTTCGCTGTCTACAAACGCCCTGTACTCCCTCTCCAAATCTCTACTCATAACCGCATCTCCTTAACTTCTGAATCGCATTCTGATAGCGCCAGGTCACTGTCCCGAGCGGGACTTTCAGAACGTCCGCTATCTCCTGGAAAGTCATCTCGCCCATGATCTTTAAGTGCACGACTTCTCGTTCCTTCGGCTTGAGCGCATCAAGCGCCTGCCGCAGGCTCATGTCAGCTATTACCTCCTTTTCGACAGATACATTCGAAGCGTTTTCTGTCATTGTGTCTGCAAAATCCTCCATCAGCACTTCCCGCTTCGTCTTTCGCAGAAGGTCTACTGCCATGTTTCTGGCGATCGCAGCCATCCATGCCCTGTGTCCGTTTCCCCCACGATATGTATCCGCAAGCCGCCACAATTTCATAAAAAATTCACTCGTCACGTCCTCTGCATCCTCGCGGTTTGATACGGTCTGAAGCACGATCGTGTATATATAGCCTATATATGCCTCATAGACTTCATGCAATGCGCTCTTGTCACCTGACCTCATGCGTTCCATGCATGCACTGAATTGTTTCTCTTCCACACTGACTCCCCTCTGGGAAAAGCAAAGACCTCTGATAATCTATACACGTATTTCCCTCTGTATTTTTATGGCTTATTTGTAAGATATATTATTTATCTGCATCATTTGATGAAAATCGGCTCCGCAAAAACCTCACAGTAGCGCTCCGCCCGCTCCCAGATCACCACATCCGGGTTGTAGCGGTCAAGCATTGCGTACTGGAAGTCTCTTGCGTCCTCCCAGTAAACCTCCTTATAGTACCCTTTGCAGATCTGCGACAGAAATCCCCCAAAGGAGTCCCCCACATACAGCAGCACCTGGTCATGATACTGCGCTTTGTCCGCCGTATCCTGCTCAAACACGTACACGGAGTCAATACCATACTTTTCCGCCAGTCCTGCCATCGTCACCAGATCACCCGCGTAATCCGTGGCGTCTGTCCTGAATGTAACCGAGTCAATCTCCGCATGTGTTCCATACACCGTCCTGAAAAACTCCTGCATGTTCACAAAAGCTCCGATCTGATTGCTGTGGGAATCCGTACTGTAATAGAGCTGTATCTTGTCCTTATTTGCCATCAGCGCGTCCTTCGGATACACAAACACGAGATCTGTATTCTCATGCAGATACTCAGCCAGCTGCTCCCCGCGGGATACCTCGTTCACCCGCGCGATCGTGTCCGGCATATTTTCCGCATAGATGATCTCCTTGTTCGGGATGCACATTGTATAAAATTCAATCCCGACTGCGTTGAGATGTTCTCTGGTCGCCGTCAGATTTGCCGCGATCGCCGCCATCTCCTCCTCCGTGAAATGGTTGATTCCCATATAATCCCAGATTGGTTTCCCGTCAAGCTCAGTCTTATAAAAGAACATATTATTCTTTCCCTTGAGCGTCTGTGTGGATTCTATATAGGTTCCACCTGTCAGCAGTGAAGTAAGCCCCGTGTTGAAAGCGATCAGCTTTGTCCGCCCGAACAACCCGTCCGTAAACCGATCGATCCCTTCCTGAAGTTTTGCAAATCCAGTCACCTTAGGCTGTTTTCCCTGTCCCGCTGCGTCCTCTGCATCCGCACTCCCCGTCTGGGCATCTTCCCCGCCCGTGATCGTTCCATTTTGCTCTAGAACCTCCTTCTCCGCCTCTGTAAGCTCCTGCCCATCCTGTGACGGCAGCATATTCCTTGCCACTGTCACAAGTGGTATCACCAATATAAAGACGAGAAAAGCGATCGTAATCCATTTGTCCCTGTTCTTCATTTGATATCCTGTCCTTCCTGTACAGCTCCTACATCTTTATCAGAAATTAAAGTAAATGAAAGGATTGTACGCATTGTTGCTGATAAACGACACGCTGACGAACAAACACACAAGAATGCCCGCAGTGTACACGATCTGCCAGAACCGATTGTTTTTCAGCTGCTCGTCAACCCTCGGCAAAACCGGCGCACAGCCAAGGATCGCAAATACAAAGTATATCCAGTTCTGTGCGATATATGCCCACACAGCCTTGTCAATAATTCCCTTGGCACCGATGCCAAACATCGCCTTGATATACAGAAATGCATTCCCCATACCCGTCGAGCGGAAGATCACCCATCCGATGATGACGAGCACCATCGTGTAAATGTGCCCCCACCAGTATTCTTTCTTCCCCAGCCCTGTCAGCTTTTCAAATGTGAGTATCACAAAATACATCAGTCCCCACGCGATAAAAGTCCAGTTCGCGCCGTGCCACATTCCGGTCAGCAGCCATACGACAAAGAGGTTCAGGATCAGTCTTGGCTTAGAGACCCT
>CAJUQU010000206.1 GCA_910588595.1 uncultured Lachnospiraceae bacterium
GAACGTCTTGCCACATCACCCATGGTGAACATGCCGTGTTCTGCCAGTTTTTTGGCATATCCGCGGCCCACTCTCCAGAAGTCAGTGATCGGCTGGTGGTCCCATAAAAGCCTCCGGTATCCCATTTCGTCGAGCTCTGCGATCCGCACTCCGTTTTTGTCCGGCTCGACATGTTTCGCCACGATGTCCATTGCGATCTTGCACAGATACAGGTTTGTCCCTATGCCGGCAGTGGCAGTGATACCTGTGTTTGACAGGACCTCCTGCATTATTTTTGCAGCCAGCTCCCGTGCGGTGAGGCCATAGGTTTTGAGATACCCGGAAACATCCATAAATACCTCATCGATGGAATATACATGGATATCTTCCGGCGCGATATATCTGAGATATATCTCATAGATTTTTGTGCTGTATTTCATGTAATGTGCCATACGGGGCGGGGCGATGATATAGGATAGTGCAAGTTCCGGGTGCTGCTGCAGCTCCCCTGAAAGATAGGATTCGCCCTGAAACCGGCGGTCCGGCGCGTGGATGCGCCGTAGGTTGTTTGTTTCTTTAACTTTTTGGACGACCTCGAACAGTCTCGCACGCCCAGGTATGCCGAGGGCTTTTAGGGACGGAGAGACGGCAAGGCAGATCGTTTTTTCGGTCCTGGCAGCATCGGCAACCACAAGATTGGTATCCATGGGATCAAGTTGTCTTTCCACACATTCAACAGAGGCATAGAAAGATTTCAGGTCTACCGCGATGTAGGTGTGATCATTATCCAAAGTTTTATTTACCTCCTGGTAGATGCATTTTATCAGTAATTTTATTATCATATCCTGTTTTGATGATTTTAATCTTACCATAATCAGAGCGGTGCTGCCAGAGCGAGTATGAAAATGTTCTCAAAGTTCTGCATCTAAAAATCAAAAGTTTTGGTTGACAGGGGATGGATTCTGTGTTAATGTAATAATGTTTGAGGCAGCTCAGACAAGTACATGCAAGCAGAGTATCCACTCTCACCCTATGGCGATCGTGCTTATAGGTGTTCAGATTTTTGATTTCATTCTAGTATGTCTTTTGTGTGCATAGATTGGGCAAAAAAGAAATGAGGTGGATAATGCTGTTATTATCCATTTTTTTTTATGCACACGGGCACCCAGAGGAAGAATGTCAGCAAAAGCTGACGGGTGCCGGCGCGCGTATATATTTTCTTATGATTTAATTTATGGAGGTGTAAGGTTATTAGCGATTTAATGATTAACGAACAAATTAGGGACAGAGAGGTGCGAGTGATCGGTGAGGATGGTGAGCAGCTTGGAGTCATGTCCTCCAGGGAAGCCATGAGACTGGCGGAGGAGGCAGGACTCGATCTTGTGAAGATAGCACCCACGGCAAAGCCACCTGTGTGTAAGATTGTTGATTATGGTAAGTTCAAGTATGAACAGACAAGAAAAGAGAAGGAAGCCAGGAAAAAGCAAAAGGTAATCGACGTAAAAGAGATTCGTTTGTCTCCCAATATCGACACTAATGACTTGAACACGAAGGTAAATGCTGCCCGCAAATTCCTTTCCAAGGGTGATAAGGTGAAGGTCACACTGCGTTTCAGGGGGCGCGAGATGGCTCATATGCAGAACAGCAGACACATTCTTGTGGATTTTGGTGAGAGCCTGAGTGATATCGCCGTGGTGGAAAAGGAGCCCAAAGTAGAGGGCAGGAGTATGACAATGTTTTTAGCTGAAAAACGATAAACGGATCAGGGATCCGCTTATGACAGTTAAAAGATAAAAGATTATGAGTTTAGGAGGAAATAGTTATGCCAAAAATGAAAACCAGCAAAGCAGCTGCAAAGCGCTTTAAAGTGACAGGAACGGGTAAGTTAAAGAGAGCAAAAGCTTATAAGAGCCATATCTTGACAAAGAAGACCACAAAGAGAAAGAGAAATCTCAGAAAGGCTGCGATCACAGACAAGACGAATGTTAAGAATATGAAGAAGATTTTGCCGTACTTATAAGCTGTAGGACGGTAGGGGCTGCAATTCTTTTATGGGATTCCCAAGGTGATTATTTGTTAGGAGGATAAGAAAATGGCAAGAATTAAAGGCGGTTTAAACGCAAAGAAGAAACATAACAGAACATTGAAGCTTGCAAAAGGTTACAGGGGAGCAAGATCAAAGCAGTACAGAGTGGCAAAACAGTCCGTTATGAGAGCACTGGCTTCCTCATATGCTGGCAGAAAAGAGAGAAAGCGTCAGTTCAGACAGCTCTGGATCGCGCGTATCAATGCTGCTGCCAGAATGAACGGTTTATCATATAGCAAGATGATGCATGGATTGAAGGTTGCCGGAATCGATATCAACAGGAAGATGCTCGCAGAGATGGCAGTCAATGATGCAGAAGGATTTAAGACGCTTGCAGAGCTTGCAAAGAAGAGTGCATGATTGGTTAAATACATGATACCATAAGGAGGGATATCATCATGGAAAAATATTTCATGATGGTATCCTTTCCTTATTTCAGATTTAAGGCGTTTAAGGGCAGTGTGTAAACAGTGGGGGAGGTATGATATGATTTATGAAATGATCGTAACGATATTTAGGCAAATGTCTGTATTGATGATCTTGGCACTTCCGATTATACTGATCGCTGCAGATATTATATTTGCGGTGAAAAAGAAAAAGTATCTCGTGTTTGAACTGGCTGCGTTCAGTGTAGGCGGGTGTTACATGATACTTGCATATGGGATGTGGGATCTGCCATCATATGATAAGCCGATCAATATATATGGAACGGAATCAGCACATGCACCGCTAAATCTGGAGTACAGTGCAGCAGTGTTGTTGTTTGCGCTGCTGGGTCTGGCAAGTTATATGGCGCTAAAGTTCCGCAAAAAGAAGTTTCCGCCGTTGGCGGAGGTCATTTTACTCGGTGGAATGTATGTGGGAATGCTGCTCTGTGTTGTGTTTTTGTACCAGCTGGTCATGGGTGTCCACCCACAACCGTCTGACATGAGTGCACTTGCCGGGGTGATGGATGAGGAGTTCCTGAAAGATTGGAAAGTGTCCCTGAATGAGTTGGATTACTTCATTATACTGTGTCTGTGTGTTGTGCCTGTACTGTTTCTGGTTCATTGTATCTGTCTGATGATCACAATGCTGAGGGAGCAGGCGCAGGAGCAGAGCGTCAGAAACTACGACAAGCCGCTGATAGACCACATAAACAAGATATTTGTAACCTGTATGGGAAAGTATCTGCTGGCAGTTTTTGCCATGCTGCCGCTGCTGGCGGTGCTCTCTGTGGTTTTGATATTGTTTGGGCAGCAGCCTGACAGTATTATACTTGCATTTACAGAGACAAGCGACTGGATCCTGTCAAAGGAGATCTCGCCTCCGCCGGTCGCATACGATATGCACTATCTGTGTACCGTGTCGCTGCGCGGGCACAGAAAACTGGTGAAGCCGCTGCGCTACGGGATGCGGCGAAACGAAAAGATTGTTGTAAACCGCCAGCTTTGTGTCGCCAATGCTTTTGAGCAGATGATTCAGGAGCGCACCCCGAAGTTTCACCGTGCGGTGCGGGCATTTTATGACAATTGCGGATATCCGATATCGAGGCACATCCGCACTGCATTTGCGGCGGATGTTGTCTATATTCTGATGAAACCGTTGGAGTGGATATTTGTCATCGCGCTATATCTAATAGAGGAGAAGCCGGAGGATAAAATAGCAAGTCAGTATCTGCCGCTAAAAACTTTATAAATAATGTGACAGGTGCGTTTACCATCTTTCAATTGTCTGATATATTAAATAGGAATGGATCGTTCATAATTCAGGCATATTATGATTGTGATATATGACAAGGATCTACAAGATGAAAGTGAGGTAAAAGTATGAGGGTATTAGAGAATTTAGAGCCAAAGAAAGTGTTTTATTATTTTGAGGAGATATGCAGTATACCACACGGTTCGGGGAACCTTGACGGAATAAGCAGTTATCTTGCCCGTTTTGCCCAAGACAGGGGATTGTTCCATGTGAGGGATGCGAGCAACAATGTGATCATCGTAAAGGAGGCGTCAGCCGGTTATGAGTCTGTTCCGCCCATTATCCTGCAGGGACACATGGATATGGTCGCAGTGAAAAAAAATGACTGTGATATCGATCTGGAAAAGGATCCGCTCCGGTTGAAAGTGGAGGGTGATCTCATCCGTGCTGAGGGAACAAGCCTTGGCGGAGATGACGGTATCGCAGTGGCATACATTCTAGCGATCCTCGATTCGGAGGATATCATGCACCCGCGCATTGAAGCGGTCCTCACAACAGACGAGGAAGTTGGAATGGAGGGCGCTACGGCGATCGACCTGTCCATGCTCCGCGCAAAGAGAATGCTGAATATTGATTCGGAGGAAGAGGGGATCCTTCTGACGAGCTGTGCAGGCGGTATGAGAACCGATTGCCACATACCGGTCACGAGAGAAACAGATCAGGGGGGCATATTCCTAAAGGTTTCCGTGGGCGGGCTTTTAGGGGGACATTCGGGCACGGAAATCGACAAAGAACATTCAAATGCCATCAAACTGCTGGGGATCACATTGCAGCAGGTCCATAGCAGGATCCCGTTCAGGCTGGCGGATATCAATGGCGGCGAGAAAGACAATGCGATCCCGCGCGAGGCATCTGCCGTAGTCTGTATTGCAAAAGATAATAGGAATGACTTTATTGAGGAATTGAAAAGGATCGAAACAGAAGAAAAGAACGAAAAGAAGTCGAAGGAAAAGCATCTGTGTATAAAAGCGGAGGAGGCAGAGTGCAGTGCAGAATCGGTAATGGACAATAATAGTACAGATAGAGTGCTGGCCTTTTTGGTATTGCTTCCAAATGGAGTGCAGGCGATGAGTGCAGACATCGAAGGACTGGTAGAAACATCCCTGAATGTCGGCATATTGCGAACCTGTGACAGTGAAGTGATCGCAAGCAGTGCCATCAGGAGTGCGATCGAGACGGCAAAGCATAAAGTAAACCTGCAGCTGCAAACGTTGACGAAAACTTTTGGCGGGTACACAGAAACACACGGGGAGTATCCCGGATGGCAGTTTGACCCTGAGTCCAAATTAAGGTCTGACATGGTAAGGATATACAGGGAGCTGTTTGGAAAGGAAGTGAGGGTGGAGGCGCTTCATGCCGGACTTGAATGCGGCATCATGATATCAAAGATCCCAGGGCTTGACTGTGTATCCTTTGGTCCTGATATTTTTGATATCCACACGACAGAAGAGCGTCTGAGTATTTCTTCGACGGCAAGGATGTGGGATTATCTGTTGGAAATACTCAAAAGCCGCTGATGACAGGAGTTTGTTGCTTATTATTTCCGAACAGTACTCTGGGCGGAAATAAGGACTAGGAGAAAACGATATGGCAGAGAACTTTAGAGAGTTTAATCCCGGAAACAATTCGGGAAATGAAAGAAATGACACACAAAACAGAACATCGAGAAACGGCGGCAGATCCTATGGAAAGATAGCTGTCGTCATAGCAGGACTGCTGATACTGGCTGTACTGTCGCTGGAGTCCGTCTATTCTATCGGGGAGCAGGAGCAGGGCGTGGTGACTACGTTTGGCCATGCAGGCAGCGTAGTGACCTCCGGACTGCACTTTAAGATCCCGTTTGTGCAGAAAGTGACAAAAGTGAATACCACGATCCTGGGATTTCCCATTGGATACAGGTCAGGCGGTGATGATAATGCCAGCCAGGAGCAGATCGACGATGAATCGCTCATGATCACTTCTGATTTCAATTTTGTAAATGTTGATTTTTATGTGGAGTACAAGGTGTCTGATCCCGTGAAATATCTGTACAATTCTAGGCAGCCCAAGGAGATACTCAAAAACATTGCACAGTCGTGTATCAGAAATATCATCAGCAATTACGTTGTGGATGATGTCATTACGACAGGAAAGAGCAAGATACAGGCTGAGATCAAGGAGATGATCATAGAGAAACTTGAGGAGCAGGACATCGGATTGATGCTTGTCAATATTTCCATGCAGGATGCAGAACCGCCTACGGAGGATGTCATAGAGGCGTTCAAGGCAGTGGAGACTGCTAAGCAGGGCAAGGAGACTGCGATCAACAATGCCAATAAATACCGGAATGAAAAGCTTCCCGAGGCGAGTGCAAAGGCAGACCAGATCACACAGGACGCGGAGGCTGCAAAGCAGGAGCGGGTGAACGAAGGCATCGCGCAGGCGGCAAGGTTCAATGAGATGTACGCTGAGTATGAGAAGAATCCGCTCCTGACAAAGCAGAGAATGTTCTACGAGGCGATGGAGGAGGTTCTTCCGGGAGTAAAACTGATCATCGATGATGGAAGCGGCGATCTGAACAAGACACTGTATCTCGACGAGCTGCAGCTGGAGGATATCACAGACAACAGGCCGGAAGCTTCTTCGGGTGACACCGTTACACAGGAGGGACAATAGACATGAAGAAAAAGTTTGGCAAAGCATTCTGCATCATCATCCTGGCGGCAGCTCTGATACTGTTAGCCAATTCGGCATTTGTCATCAGGGAAAATCAATATGGATTAGTCCGGGAATTTGGGAGGATCGAGAGGGTGATATCGGATTCCGGATTGTATTTCAAGGTGCCGTTCATACAGGAAAAAGACACTGTTTCAAAGGAATTGCTGCTCTATGATATCGCGAAGTCAGACGTGATCACTCAGGACAAAAAGTCAATGATCGTGGACAGCTTTGTCCTGTGGCGCGTCACGGATCCTAAAGTCTTTGCACAGACGCTCAACACCTCGAGCCAGAATGCCGAGGGCAGGATCAATGTAGCGGTCTACAACTCGATCAAGAATGTCATAAGCAGTATGACCCAGGCGGATATCATAGCGGCGAGGGGGCAGAAGCTGACCAGCCTGATCATGGAAAATGTCACGGGGATCAATCAGTATGGGATAGAGATCACGACTGTTGAGATCAAACTTCTCGACCTGCCGGAGGACAATAAGAATGCAGTCTTTGAGAGGATGATATCAGAGCGCGAGAATATAGCAGCCACATACACGGCAGAAGGAAATTCTGACGCCCAGAAGATCCGCAACACGACAGACAAGGAAACCGCGCTGATGCTCTCGAGATCGGAAGAGCACACGTCTGAACTCCAGTCACTGACAACCAT
>CAJUQU010000207.1:0-319 GCA_910588595.1 uncultured Lachnospiraceae bacterium
CCCTCATCTACCTCTGCAGACTCTTTGACAACCTGCAAAAGGGGGAGCCCTACTCCGACGTCATGCCCGCATACCATATCAGCCTCCTTGACTTCACGCCTTTCCCGGAGCATCCTGCATTCTACGCCACAAACAAGATGATGAACGTCCAAAAACATTACATTTATAATGACAAGTTCACCCTGAATGTGTTAGACTTAAATCAAATCGAACGAGCCACAGACGAGGACAAACAATGGAAGCTAGACTATTGGGCACGTCTGTTCAAGGCTGAGACATGGGAGGGATTAAAGATGTTAGCGCAACAGGATAATGATTT
>CAJUQU010000207.1:329-7156 GCA_910588595.1 uncultured Lachnospiraceae bacterium
TCAATCAGGATGAGAAAGTACGCTGCTTGTGCCAGGCGCGCGAGGAAGCTGAGCGCATCGAACGCACGATCAAACATGATTACGAGATTTATGAGAAAAGCCTCGCCGAAAAAGATGCCATCATCGCGGAAAAAGATGCGCAGATCGCTATGCTGATGGCTCAGTTAAATCAATGATGATCATCACCTACGCCTGACATATCGTTCTCGCATAATGATTTTCGGAGTCTTCAACGACCTTGATCTTTCCGGTTTGGATATGATATTCGATCCGCTTTGCATACCACCAGTCCCCTACGCCAAGCTGCTCATTCCCAAGGATATCTCCGATCAGCCTTGCTTCTTTTACCGGCTTGGGGGTGATTCTTTTCCAGATCAGGAAATCATAAAAGTCTTCCGGCACTCCGGTCACTTTCCCATTGACAACTGCCCGCAAAGGGCTGTTGTCTTGTTGCAGATTATTCCATGTCGTGGCATACATCCGGATTTCATTCCGCGATAATATCTTTTCACCGTCTAAAAATCCGGCAAATTCTTCTGCTGAAACCTCACCCCAACTATTATAACAAACGATAGAATGATCAGCCCGAACTCTATATTCGGGCAGTTTTACGACCCGCATCTCATTCTGATATTGTTGAAAGCTGGCACACAAATGATAAAATCCGCACCTTGAATACGGTGCATCACTGTACCACACCCTGATCGTTTCTCCGTCTACCAGATATGCCCTCAAACGCTCCATCTGCGCGCTGTAGTCACATTGCTGCATCAGCGCCTCGTCCATTCTCTGATCGTTTCCCTGCTGTTCCTGTGCATACATGGAGCAGATCAGCTGTTTTCGGTATGAACTGCTTACGTCCTCCCTGATATTGCCGATGTCCAACAAGAAGCCAAGACAGATAACCTCCTGTGCAGTTCCCTCGATCCATCCGCAGTTCTCTCTTTCCGGTGGTCTCTTTTTTCCGACAGTCCATACGGCGGTGGGACCATCAACTTTGCCTGTGATGACGGTATTTTTCGCGACCTTCATCGCACCCGCTTCGCTCTCTCCAAACAATACTTCTATCATGACGTGTCTCCCTTCTTCATCCCCTAAACATCCGCCTGTCCCGCTGTTCGCAATCCTTTTTCATCAGCTTACCACAGATACAGCAGTGATTGCAACACTTTCGCCTCTCAAACAATATCAAAATAACATCCGTTATTTATGCTAGTACAAAGGACTGGTATAGTCCTTATGCTGTCGTCAGTCAACAATGCCACTGCATTGCCTCCTAGTCCGCCTTGTCCTAGTACTCCATCCGGTCAGAAATTAGAATCGTGAACTGCCTGATTCGCACCATTGCGTCGTTAAAATTTCTAGACGATGCCACCGCATCGCCGTCGAAATTTTGCCTAGCACTGGCACGAATCATGCAGCCCACAAATCTAATTTCTGTCTGGATGGAGCACTAGAGCGTGTTTGAAAAATCATTCCTGTCATCTGTATCACCACTTTGCGTGATATATGCACCGCATTCAGTCAACGTAAGGCACTGTCCTTTATGCCTTTGTCCCCTATGCCTCCTTCATTCGGCAAGTCATCTGTAAGATGATTAATCTCCCACAAATTGTGACGCACATCTGACAGAAAGCATTTCTCAAACACGCTCTAGTATAAATAACAATCGCTATTTTTACCATTTTAATATCATATCATCAAGTGCATTTCCCGGCGGGACGATCGGCATGACATTCGCCTCCCTGTCTATGATAAATTCAATAACAGTGGGCATTTTTGTGTTCTGCCTCGCGCTCTCCAAAGCCGTTTTTATTTCCTCCGCTTTTGTGACACGGATCCCCTTCGCCCCATAGCTTTCCGCAAGTCTGATAAAATCCGGCGTATACTCCGGACATTCCTGACTGTTGCAGCCCGCTTCACAGCTTCTGCGGTAACGCATACAGGTACTTGAATAACGCATGTTATAGAACATTTCCTGCCATTGCCGCACATTTCCCAGATATCCGTTGTTCAGTATGCAGACGATGATCGGCAGCTCATAGACGACCGCCGTTGCCATTTCCTGTATATTCATCTGTATGCCGCCGTCACCGGAGATCACGATCACATCCCTGTGCGGATTGCCAAGTTTTGCCCCGATCGCCGCAGGGAGCCCATACCCCATCGTCCCCAGTCCGCCCGATGTCAGCATCTGCCTGTTCTCATCAAGTGCGAGAAACTGGGTTGCCCACAACTGGTTTTGTCCTACATCCGTGGCGATCACAGCGTTTGTAAAGATGTCATTTACAGCCTCGATCACCCGCTGCGGCGTCAAGTCGGAATTTCCCTTATCTGCGGGAGATTTGATCGGATATTCTTTTTTCCAGCGGTTGATTTCATCGACCCACCCCGAAAACCGGACCGACGCGCGACCGTCTCCACGACCTGGCTTTCGCTCTGCCTTTTCGATCAGGAGACTGACCGCCGCCTTCGCATCCGCCACGATCGGAACGTCGACCGCGATATTCCGCGATATGCACGCTGGATCGATATCAATGTGGACTATTTTCGCGCTTGCCGCAAATGTCTCTGTTTTTCCCGTGATGCGGTCATTGAACCGCGTCCCGATCGCAAAGAGAAGATCACAGTTGCTGATTGCCAGATTGGCTGCGAAACTTCCGTGGATCCCCAGATTGCCGACATACAGGCTGTGCGCTGTAGGGATTGCCCCCTTTCCCATGATCGTCGTGACCACGGGCACGCCCGTCAGCTCTGCAAGACGTGTCATTCCTGTATTCGCATTATTTTCATAATTTGTATGATTTGCATAGGCAATGTTCACGCCGCCGCCGATCAAAAACACCGGCTTCTCTGCGCGGTACAGAAGTTCCATTGCCCTGTCGATCTGGCTCATATCTATGGAAAGCTGCGGGCTGTAATCCCCGATCGCTGTTTCCTTCGGATATGCGTCACTTCCATAAGCCTTCTGAATGTCTTTGGGCAGGTCAACCACTGCCACACCTGGCTTGCCTGTTTTCGCAATGATAAACGCCTTTTTGATCGTTTCCGCCAGATCCTCCCTTTTTTGCACCGTCACCGCATATTTGCTGATGCTCCGTGTAATCCCGACGATATCGACTTCCTGAAAGGCATCCTTCCCGATCAGCTTTGTGGGCACCTGCCCTGTAAAGCACACCAGCGGAACACTGTCGTAATTTGCCGTCGCTATTCCGGTCACGAGATTTGTCGCCCCCGGTCCGCTGGTCACAAGACAGACGCCTGTCTTTCCCGTGGAACGCGCATAACCGTCCGCCGCATGAATCAGCCCCTGCTCATGGCGTGGCAGGATAACATCTATGTCCCTCTCCCCATACAGGGCATCAAAGAGGTCTATCGCCTGCCCTCCCGGATATGCGAACAGCGTATCAACCTTTTCTTCCTTTAATGCTTTCACAAATAACGCCGCACCTGTGATCTGTCCCATAACTTCCTCCCTTTCAACGCAAGTACTTGCTTGCTTTTTATCCAATTTTTTGGCACTGCCGCCCGGCAGCGCCGCCGATTACAGATCGATCCCTTTTACAAACATCTGCACACTATTTCTTATGTACTCGTCCTTCTCCACTTCTGTCAGCTCTTTCCCGAATGACGCGCTCAGGAATGTATAGCCGAATGTCGCCGAGAACACTGTCATTGCAAGTGCCTTAAAGTCTTTCCGCGGTATCTTTCCCCGCGCGCACATCCGGTTCAGATAATCGGTAAACGCCTCCAGAAACGTCTGGGGGACTTTCATGATGAGCTGTCTCGTTTCCTCATAGAGCTGGGGCGCCCGCAAACCGATCGACAAATTGACAAAATCCGGCGTCATCCTGTCCATGTACGCCCGCATAAACATCTCCAGATCTGTTTCGAGTTCCCATGTGATCTTTTCGAAGATCTCCGGCGCGATATCGGCGCGCCAGCCTGTCTGGTTTGCCCCCTGTATGACGATATCCTTCTTGCTCTCAAACTTGCGGAACAGGGTACACTCGTTCACGCCAGCCGCCTTTGCGATCTCTTTCGTGGTCGTCGCGACATACCCCTTATCCCGCACCAACGCCATGGCGGCGTCAATGATCTTTTGGCTCGTCTCGTCCAAAACCGGCTCCCTCCTTCTGTGATCAGCCTATACCGCTGTTTTTCAGATGACAGTACTCGCCAAAAGCAGTGTCATGCAAGTACATGCTATCATAATAACAGACCGCGGACAAAATGTCAACGACAGAATAACCACACGAACAGTACTCATGGTAACAGTTCACCACAGGACTTCGCACTACGCTGCGAAGTCCGTGAGAAAGCATAGTGGTTGGGATGCATCAAGCCTATTTCCGTCACTCGATCCGGTATCGCTCGATCCGACAAGTATGCATCCTGCTGCCCTTGTCATAGTTTATTCCGACCAGAAGGATCTCCCCGCCGTACGCCTCGACCGCCTTCGGATAATGCTTCTTTTTGATCTGCCCGATCGCGCCTTCCGCAGTCTGATTCCATTTCAGCTCTATCACGAGCACAGGAAAATCCGAATCCCTCCTGGGAAGGTATACAATGTCTGCATACCCTTCCCCAGCCGGCAGCTCTTCCCACTGCAGATAGTAGTCCTTGTAGGTATAATATGCAAGCTTGATCACACTGCGGAGGCTGTCTTCTTTATTATAATGCAGGGGTGTGGTCTCCTCAGAATGAATCCTCTGAATCTGCTCGGAGACCGCTTCCTCCCTCAAATGGATCGTGTCCTGGATCAGCCGGTCACTCTCCACAACGCGCCTGATCGTTTCCGCATGATCTGTCTCCCTGACGGATTTCGAAAACTCCAGCCGGATCTCTTCGTTGGGGATGCGCACGGTCTTCGCACACTCGTCATAGGCGAGATATCCCAGGTGAACCAGAAGTGTCAGCACATCATCTCTTCCCTTAAATGTCACCAGATCGTTCGCAAATCCATTCGTGTTTACCCGTACTTCCATACCGCCGATCAGCTCAGCGATCACCCTCGTCAATCCTGCATATCCCATACTGATATAACCCATCAGACTCTCCGCAGCCGATGTTTCCGTCCAGTATGAATCAAACGTCCCATTGTCGACAGCCTGCATCACAGAGTTGGGATTGTACACAGAGCCCACATCGCGAAAAGAATACCCGTCATACCACTGTTTCATCGCCAGAAAATCAGTATTCCCTCTCTCGCAGAGCCACCGCACCTCCTCCTCCGTGAATCCCACATACTCCCCGAATTTCCGGGGCGTGACCATCGTATATTCCCTGAAATCAGATATGGCTGACTGACGCCCGTCTTTCTTTACAGGAAGGATCCCTGTCATGTAGGCTGCCGCGAAAATTTTGGCTGTGGTCTGACTGCTCTTGAACAATGTGCGGAGAAATTCCAGATACTCTTGTTGAACCGACGGGTTCTCGCGGATCGGCGCATCCCACTCGTCAATGATCATAATGAATTTCGTTCCGGTCAGCTCGACTGCACGGATCATTGTCGCCGGCAGTTCGTTGCTCACCGCAAGTTCCGGGCAGGACGCCATCAGTTCCTCCGTGATCTTGCCGCTCAAATATGACGCAAGCGTCCTGTAGCTGTCTGTGAATGTTTTGACATAGGTCATGTCGACATATATCACATTGTACTGGTTGAGATGCTGCTGATAGCTCTGATCCCTGCTGATGATCTTGTCACGAAACAGATCCGAGGAATCACATGTCCTGTCATAGTACGCGCAAAGCATCTGTGCCGCAAACGACTTGCCAAAGCGCCTGGGTCTGCTGATACAGGTCAGCCTCCCCGGTGTTTCAACAGAGTTGTTGATCAGCGCGATCAGCCCTGTCTTGTCAATATACAGATCATTCAAGATCCCTGCAAATCCGCTGTTCCCAGGATTCAGATAGATTCCCATAAAATCTCGTCTCCTTTTATCTCTTTTTCTCCGATGGCACTGTTCAAAAATCAGTTCCATAGCTCGCTAAGCTCCTGACCTTCGAGCGGCACTCTCGAAGATAAATCTTGCGCACTATTTAACAGTTATTTTTTCACAGCTCCTAACTGATTATCGCATATAGCAAAAAGAATGTCCAGCGCATTGATCCCATTTCAACTTTTGACCAATCATCAAATCTGTGCTATACTAAAAAATGTCAAAAAAGAAAATGAAAAAATATGATTAAAGGGGGACATAAAATGGCTTGGTACGATGAAGCTGTCTTTTACCACATCTATCCTTTGGGACTGGCAGGCGCGCCGAAGGAAAACGCTTACGGGGAGCCGGAGCATCGTTTGAACACGCTGCTTCCCTGGATCGACCACATTAAGAACATTGGCTGCAACGCCATCTATATCGGACCATTGTTTGAATCCGTCGGACATGGCTACGAGACCACCGACTACAAAAAGCTCGACAGCCGTCTCGGCGATAACGAGGATTTAAAGAATTTCGTGGCAGCGTGTCACAAAAAAGAAGTCAGGGTGATCTTTGACGGCGTGTTCAACCACACTGGACGCGACTTCTTTGCGTTTAAGGACATCCGGGAAAAGCGCGAAGGTTCCCAGTACAAGGACTGGTACTGCAATGTGAACTTCTGGGGCAACAACGAGTACAACGACGGTTTCAGCTACGACAACTGGGGCGGTTACAATCTGCTCGTGAAACTCAACCAGAGAAATCCCGCAGTAAAGGACTACATCTGCGATGTCATCCGCTTCTGGGTGAGCGAGTTCGACGTGGACGGCATCCGCCTCGACGCGGCGGACGTGCTCGACTTTGACTTTATGAAAGCGCTAAGGCATGTCGCGAACGAGGTCA
>CAJUQU010000208.1 GCA_910588595.1 uncultured Lachnospiraceae bacterium
ATGAACATTTATTTCGGGCGATGATCCACTTAATGTTTGAGGAGGATAATATAGATGGAAAATAATGCGGTCACTTATGAACAGATCGTGCTGGAAGCATATCAGACGGAACACATTCTGATGCTGGAGATGGAGGAGGGCGTAAACACTCATGGTGCGCTGTATATGACAGCAGTCATTCCAGAAGAAGCGGCAGAACAATATGTATATGAGACGACGCCCCTGATGCCGGTAACGTTAAGTTACCTAGAGGATAATATAAGCATGAAAACTTTATGTCGCGGATATGTGGCCAATATACAGGTAAGCTGTCAGGCAGATACATATCAGATGGAGCTCACGGTAAAAGGGAAATCCTGTGCAATGGACATAATGAAGCGCTCCCGCTCATTTCAGAACAGGTCCATGACTACTCACCAGCTGATCCGGGAAGTCATGTCGGGATATCAAAACAGTGACTGTATCATACAGATTCCGGATGAGCCAATTGGGAAGCTGGTAGTTCAGTATCAGGAGACGGACTGGGAGTTCCTGATGCGCTTTGTTTCGCGATATGGGGCGGTGTTGATCCCGGACCTGACAACAGAAAACCTT
This sequence comes from uncultured Lachnospiraceae bacterium, assembly GCA_910588595.1. Taxonomy (GTDB): domain Bacteria; phylum Bacillota; class Clostridia; order Lachnospirales; family Lachnospiraceae; genus COE1. Next base: position 595 of record CAJUQU010000208.1, read on the forward strand.
TCCCTGTTTGTGGGAGTGCCCAAAAATGATGTGCCCTGCACAGTGGAGCCTTACCAGTACAGTCTGGTCAAGAAGGTGGATGAGTATCTGAATATTAAAGAAAACCGCTGGCCGGATGCTCTTGAAGTGGATTTTACCGTGTTCCAGTTCTGGGATTATCAGATCCTGCGTCCGGGAAATGCCGTTGAGCTGAAAAGTATCCCTCTAACAGTGCAGTGCGTACAGCGCATCTTATCGGATGGGATTTTAAAGAATCGCTACCAGCTGAGGCGAAAAAATGGGCTGCGAGGACTGGAACTGCACAACGATGCGATCGTCGGAGCCTCCGTGACAGGTATGGTTACGGGAGTTTCAAGGGATAAGGTAAAGGTGCAGCTTGAGATCGATGAGCCGGGAAGGGCAAAGTATTGGTTTCCCTACTCAACCATGTCAGCATCCCCGGATGGAAGCGGGTGGTACTGCATGCCCGAAAAAGGAGACCAGGTCAGGGTGTATTTTCCTACAAACGAGGAATCTGACGCGTATGCGGTCAGTGCGGTTAGTGGGTACAAACCACGACCGGGAGATGCCAGTGACCTGATGGGAAACCCGAATGTAAAATATCTAAAGACTGCTGCAGACCAGCTGCTCCAATTTGCAGAAGACGGGATTATCATCAATTCAGGAAGCGGGCAGGCAACCATATTCTTGGGAAATTCGGGAGAGTTAACTGTGTACGGGAATAAAGATGTCAACGTCACGGCGCAGAACACATTGTCTCTGATCTCCAAAGGACAGCTGCTGGTGGGAGCATCGGATTGCGTATGCCTGAAAAAGGGAGAAGAAACCGGAATAACACTGGATAAGCAAGGGAACATAACGATAAAAGGTACAAAGATATTCAGCAATTAGGGAGGATATATGAACCGGAAGGAAGCGGTACTGAAATACAAGGAGGAAACATCGGGGTATCTGAATGAATGTATAAAGACGTTGGAGGAAAACTTTCTGCGGGAGGGAGAGCGACTGAAAAACGATATCTGCGCGGAAGTATTAGGGCTGCTGTCAGATACCGGGAATAAAGATCGGATCCAGTATATCCAGGTGTCGCTGCTGCGCTCCGGGATTGACGAGGATGTGTTCCAGATCCTGATATCCCTTCATGATAAAACGTATTTTCTGGATAAAAATCCCTTGATGCAGACGATGGATGTCAGCAGTCTGTTTGCACCATTGAAGGAGGTACGGATAAAACTATACCAGTGCATGGAATGGTATCAGGGGAAAATAGAAAAATTTGATGCGGACAGAATGGTCAGAGAAACAGCAATGGGATTTTTTAAGAAGATGGCAGACCAGTGCAGGAGGCTGTTCCGTGACATGGAACGCTGGGAGACAGGGCGTCTGGTAATAAAATGGGGAGAATTCCAGGAAGTCAGTGAAACAATATTCCTGACGGAACCAGGCGGCAGAAACCAGCAGCAGTTTCTGGCATACAATGAGAAGAACAGGCTGGACCAGTGGGATGCCAGATACGTATACCAGAGCTGGGAATCTGTACAGTTCGCAGACATGACAGTACAGAAAAGAAACCTGCTGTTCATAATGCTTCGGAATAGCCGCATGGAACGCTGCCAGTGGGAGAGCTGTATGATGCATGGAGCAAGTTTCCGGGATGCGGGACTGAAACAGGTTATTTTTGCAGGTTGTGACCTGAGCGGAAGCGATTTCAGGGGAACGGTGTTTGACCAGGTACAGTTTATTCAGTGCAATCTCGAAGCGGCAGATTTTACCGGGGATAGGATTGACACAGTGCAGTTTACCGGTTCCAGGATGGATGGTGCGGCATTTTCAAGAGAAAGCCTATCATGCGGGGGATTTGATGCCAGCCAGCTGCAGCAGATTCAGATGGAGGAGGAACCTTATGTATTTTGAGATGGAACAGGATAGAAGGATTCACAACCGGTTCCGGTTCCGGGACATAGAAATCACCACGCGCGGAGAATTTGAAATGGAAGAATCAGACCAGATTCAGGATATATCCGTATTGTATACACTAGGAGACGGGGACAGTATTTACCCAGATGTGGTGGATGCTCCGGTGTTCATGGTGTCGGATGCTTTGAAAAAATTACTGGCTGCCTATGATCCGAACGTCGTGTATCGTCGCGTCATGCTGAACCAGAAAGGAGACGGTATCCAGAAAAAATACTGGCTTCTGCTATCGGATAAGCTGGACTGTCTGGATGGGAGTGCGGAGTGGTATCCCAACGGATGGGATAAAAGGATTGTGCTGAACAGGAAACGGATTGGGCAGAGACGGGTATTTAAAGTGAGAGGAGTGCATACCCCGAGGGTATTTGTAAATCTGCAGGTTTCAGAAAGCATTTTGCGGCGGGAATTTGAGGGGATCATGCTGCGTCCGGTGGAGACAGTCTGACAAGGGAGGTGTTTACAATGGAAGACGGAAATATAACAATTGTTGAGGATACCAGGGAGAGCCTGAAAGATTTCCTGGATATGGCTCAGGAAGTTGAGAGCCTGGACGGGGAAGAACAGCAAAAAAAGCTCGAGGAAATATTCGGTCCGGTTGACGAGGAGGAATCAGAACAGGAAACGGAAGAAGATGAGACAGAAGAAGCAAAGTCGCCGGAGGAGCAAAAACGTGAGGAACAGATCAAAGGAAGACAGGAGTCAAGGGCAAATTCGGATGTGGCGATGGCCATGATGATTGCGGACAAGGTGGCTGCGGAATCGATGGCTATGATGATCGCAGACCAAGAAAACGCGGAACTTATGCAGGATAATCCCTGTTATGTGGTACACGGGGCAAAAATGTTGTGCTCTATGGGTTCACGGGAGGCAAGACTGGTCGTTCCCATGGATCACGGGATTCTGTTGAACAAGCATCCACAAATGATCGCAGATGATTGTGCCTCGTTGACGAACGTTATGTGTTTTGGCAATTGTTTCAGTGCGGAAAATCATGCTATGGAACAGGCGGCAGTTGATGCGACAAACCAATATAATCATAAGACAGAGGGATTCTGGGCAAAAGTAAAGTCTTTTTTTGGGGAAAAGCCGCCAACAGTTAAGTCCGCAGGCAAAGAACTGCAGCAGTTATGCATCTGTGAGTGCACACCAAGTATTTCAGCAGATGCAGTCTGGGAAGAAAGCAACGATAAGAGTCTGATCAATGATAAAAAGACACTAATCCAGCCGGCAGTACTGGTATGCGAATACGGGGGTGTTATAAGGATCATTGATAACGGACAGAACAATTGAAGGAGGCAGTATGAAAAAGATCTACCAGTCCATATGGGTTGAATTACCTTATTCTTTCGTCCAGATCGTGGACGTAAATATGACAGAAGGAGTAAACTGCCACGCTTGTATGCGGGTTACGGCCATATGTGAGGACGAGAAACAGGATGAATTTCTGAACCGGTCAGTGGAGCATGAGACCGTGCAGGCTGGATATGTAAAAGACGAAGCAGGTGAGGAGATATTCTTTACCGGCAAAATACAGGAAGTCATCCTTACATATGAAAAAGGGCAGATGACCGTGATACTGACAGTAGCATCCATGACACATGCGTGGGATATTGTCAGACGGCGCAGGACTTTCCAGAACATGGACACCACCTATGGAGAGATAATCAGGCAGGTGCTATCTGCATATCCGGGAGCTTCGTGGATCAGTACAGTCGATACAGAAGTGAACATACCAGGCTTCCTGCTTCAGTACGATGAGACGGACTGGGAATTCCTGTGCAGGTTAGCCTCCCACTTTGAAGCGTACATCATGGAAGACCCTTCCGGTGAAAATGGACAGATCTATTTCGGGATACCTGAATTAAGCTATGGGAACAAGGTGGACTCCGACCATTACCAGATTTCACAGGACATGGAAACTTACCTGCAGTACGCACAGAATGTGGCACAGGGCATGATGCTGCAGAATAACCTGAACTGGCTGGTCTGCAGCAGGGTAGCATATAAGCTGGGGGAGACGGTCATATGGAAGTATGTATCCTGCCAGATCGTGAGTGTGTCCATGACAGTAAAGGGATCTGAAATCCTTTATTTCTATGTACTGGGGCGTTCTGATGGGGTAAAAGCCAGGTATTACGGGAATCCGAAAATATCCGGTCTCAGCCTTCCTGCGACGATCAGGGAGCGGAGCGGGAACCGCCTGCGCGTACAGTTTACCATCGATCCGGAATACACGCCTGGTAATAATTTTTATTTTACCTATGCCATAGAGACCACCAGCTGGTACTGCCTCCCGGAGCCGGGAAGTACAGTACATATCTATTTCCAGAACTGGAATGAGTTTACGGGGATAGCAGTACAGGCGATGCGTCAGGGCGGCAAGGCCAGGACAGGTTCCGTCCCAGAAAAAGGGGCGGTGGAAGACAAGTCGTTCTCCACTGCGGATGGAAAATCAATACAGTTTACGGACACTGGGATATATGCTGCGTCCGTGGCTGATGCCGCGAGTTTCACGGTCTCAAAGGATGGAACCCTGAGTATGGATGCAGGGGATATCGTGCTGTGTGCCCAGGATAAGATGAATATAGGGAAAGGAATGGTCCGGATTGGGGAGGAGATCCAGGAAGTCATTCCCCAAAATACGATACTGCAGGTAGAAACCGGGGTCGCAGGGCTGGGAATTGTAAGCTTTGAGGAAGATGGTATAAAACTGGCTGAGGACAAGGGGATACAGATCGACCTGGAAAACAGTATCCGGCTTATAGCTTCGGGAACACTGTACTATAGGCCTATACAGACTGATCCACCGCAGACCCAATATTCGGATGCGGAGCTGAGAAAGGAGGATGCTGCCCAGCGGGAAGCCCATAATGCGGAGGTTTTTGAGGTCCGGGAACGGGAGGCTTCAGGGAAAATGGGAGTCGGCAGTGTCATAGCAGGGATCGGAGCCGGGATAGCGACAGTCGGCCTGCTATGTCTGATAGGAGCGGCAACTGTGGTTTCAGGAGGAACAGCACTGCTTGCAGTTGGGGCCGGGACAACAGCATTTCTCTTTGGAAATGCAAAGGCGCAGGAGGGAGTGCAGGAGCTGGGAAACATGAGCGTTGGTGATTTCTCACAGCCCTATAATGAGATCAGGGATGGCGTCCTGGGCGGATTTGAAAAGAAGCAGGAGATATATGACACCATTATGTACGGGAGCGTCATGATCGGACTGGGGGCGCTGCTGGCTCCGCTTGGCGCGACGGCAGGCAAAGTTCTATGGTGGAAACTGTTAGCGGGGCAGATGGGAACAGCGGGCGGACTGTCAGTTGGAACCATGTTTCTCGGTGACATCTCGGATGGCTATGTGGATCAGAGCTGGCAGGAGTACGCCCTGAACTTTGGGGCATCCGCAGCGACTGCGGGAATCGGTTTCGGTGTTGGAATGGGGCTAAAGGCTATCACACAACATTTGAAACCAGTTTCGGAGTTTCTGACCCAGAATGCATTTGCTCCTATACTGATCATCGGGGGAGAAACAGTGATCGATGTCGTCGTGGACTGGGGTGTCAGCATGGTGTTTCACCAGGAATATGACCTGACGATGTCCATACTCACGTCGCTTGCCTCCAACATCGCGTTTTCCATCGACCCCGTCAACATGGCAACAGGAGGATTCTGCCTGACCGCGACGGACCTGATCCTGCCGGATCTGACAGACGGGCACTTCCGGCTGCAGCGGATTTACAATTCCGTAATCCCCTGCAAGGGAAGCCTTGGGAAGAACTGGATGCTCGGGCTGGAGAGCAGGCTCTTTATCCGTGAGGAGGAAGGACTCATCGACGCGGTCTGCATGGACGGACACGCGGAGCGTTTCGCGCTGGAGGACGGGGAATGGAGGAACCGCAGGAACGGGGATTCCAGATACAGGCTACAGAAAACGGACAGGGAGGAGGAAGGATATGTCCTGCTTTACATCCCGGAGCAGAAATGTTATGATTACGACAGCATGGGACGCCTGGTTTCCGTGCGCGGGAAGGGCAAAAACAAGCTGGCCGTCAGTTACCAGGAAGCGCATATCAGCCAGGTAGTTACTTCCGCAGGCTATGTCCTTGATTTTAAGTATGAGGGGGACAGGCTTTCCGAGATCCGGGACGAGGCGGGTAGGACAGTCCGGTATAAGTATGAAAATGACTGCCTGAAGGCAGTCTGCCATGTCGACGAGGGCGTGACCACCTACCATTATGATGAGGGGAACCATATCACGCAGGTCATCGACCAGAACAGCCATGCCTATGTGCGGAACGAGTATGACCATGCCGGGCGGGTGACGGCGCAGTACTATCTGGACGGAACCAGGAGTATCCTGACATACGATCCGGAAAAACGCGAGAACTTGGTATATATCGAAGGGCTGGGGCGGACGGAGCGGTACCGGTACAACGAAGACTTCCTGGTGACGCATACCTATTACGATGACGGCACGTGGGAAGAGACGGGCTATGACCAGTGGACGAACCATATCTATGAGAAGGACAGGAACGGGAATATCACCCGCCGCCTGTATGACAGCATGGGAAGGCTGTGCAGGGAGACGCTGCCCT
>CAJUQU010000209.1 GCA_910588595.1 uncultured Lachnospiraceae bacterium
CTTCCGATCTCCTCTGATCCCGGAACTGCAGGGATGCCGTGCGCTCGTCGTGGACGACGACTTTAACACCTGCGACAGTGTATCCTATATGCTGCAGCAGATCGGGATGCGCGCGGAATGGACCCTGTCAGGAAAAGAAGCCGTACTCCGCACCCACCAGGCAGTCACCCGCAAAGACTTCTACTCCGTCTACATAATCGACTGGCTGCTTCCCGACATGAACGGCGTCGAGGTCGCACGCCGCGTCCAGAAGGAGACTGGCGGAAATGTGCCGATCATCGTACTGACAGCATACAACTGGGAGGATATCGAGGACGAGGCAAAGGAAGCAGGTGTCACAGCTTTCTGCAGCAAGCCGCTGTTCCTGTCCGAGCTGCGGGAATGCCTGCATTCCATCACCAATGCCGGAGGCGAAACAAAAACGAACAGCCTCATAGAATATGTGCCTTTTCACGCAGAACGGCTTCTGCTCGTAGAGGACAATGAACTAAACCAGGAAATCGCAGCTGAGATCTTACAGGAAGCAGGATTTTCGGTGGAGATCGCCGGCAATGGACAAGTCGCTGTCGACAAGCTGAACGCTTCCAAGCCAGGATATTACCAATTGATCCTGATGGATATACAGATGCCGGTCATGAACGGATATGAAGCTACCCGTGCGATCCGCGGACTCGAAGATCCACAGCTCGCATCCATCCCGATCATTGCGATGACTGCCAACGCATTCGAGGAAGACAAACAGGAGGCTTTGAAGAGCGGTATGAATGGGCACATCGCAAAACCGATCAACATCGATAACCTGATGAATACTTTAAAAGAAATTTTGAAATAAAAAAGACGCTTGCGCGTCTTTTTTATTTCGACTGGCTGTTCTGAGCCTTCCTCCGTTTTCTACGTGCCCTGCCCTTCTTGACCAGAACGGTCATCAATATCAGGACTGCCACAGCTGCAGATGCACAGATGATCAGCACCATTTTATTCGAAGTGTTCTCTACCACACAGAAATACTGCTGCATGCCGGTCATATCAACCTGCAGGTACTGACCTCTGCTCTTGCTCTCCAACACTGTCCAGCTGCCATCTTTGTATCCGTAGACCACAGCGTCCTCATAGGGATTCAGGATCCGCAATGCGAAGGAGTCCGTCTCCTTGATCCCGCCATTGTGCAAAGTTACCTCATACACCACGCTCCGCTTCTCCGCAGCTTCCTCCGGCGGCGTCCTGTCACTGATCGCGGCATTCAATATCGTGTCCTCTGTAAAAATATCCTCGACCAGAGCCAGCGGTCTTTGCCATTGGCTTTCGTTCCCACCGGTCTCGCTCGCACCGCTTTGTACTACAGTCACGTTGTCCTTGTACTCCGCCTCGACAACTACAGTTCCGTTCATCGTCAGATCCGACACATCAGGCCATTCCCCATAGAATCCTTCCTTGCCTGGTATCTGCGGAAAATTTAACTTATCAAGCCGCTCTCCATATGCTACTTCCTCAGAGCCAAGGTAAGTGTCCTCTATCTTATAAATGACCTTGAGATGCCAGAACTGTGCGGGAAGCCCGCCCACTGCCAGCAGATCCTGATAGCTGATCGGTTCTGCCACTCCAGTGTAGCTGATATTGTCAATGCCATGAACTCCCTCACTCACATAATAGTTATCCGTAACTTTTTGCTCCTGCGTCTCCTGTGTCTCCCCATTCGTATTGACACCGATCTTATCATACTCGGAAATCTGCCCTGCGATCGCGCCAACCCTGCCGTTTTGTGAATGCACATCTGCCATGGAGTAGCATTCTTTCAAAGTGTCTGCATAACCTGCTATACCACCTACATTTCTGTTACCCGCAACAGAGCACAATGCGTAACATCTCCTGATGATCGTGAGGGACTCGCCGCAGATACCGCCCACGTAATCTCCCTCAGTACTCTCCACGCTTCCATAGCTTTCCGAGTCAACAATGATACCGTGGTTCATATATCCGCAGATACCGCCTGCGCCGTTTTTCTTTGATGTGACATACCCTTCATTGACACTGTCCGTGACCAGACACTTTGTTATGTATCGCCTGCCTATCTCATACTCGATCGCACCTGCTGCACTGTCCTCAAAATCTTCGTCGTCTATTGACATGGAACCTGCAATGCCCCCGACATTGATATCGCCCTTTATGACCCCTTTGTTGCTGCAGGATTCTGTCCTTCCTGTGATTATAGAGTCGATATCCTCATCGCCTGCATCCTCATAAATCTCCGAAAGCTCCAGCTTCTGGGCGCCTGTCAGCCTGTCAGCCAGAAGATTGAAGACAACATTGACTTGATCGTTCACTGCCTTTAGATCCGCATTCACCACATCAGAATAATCCGAGGCATTGTTGCTCAGGTTCTTTAAACTGTCGCTGATCCCCTGGAGATGGTTATTGAGATCGATCCTGTTGTAATCATACACTGCACCCAGTTTTGTAAAAGTGATATCGGACTGTTCGTTCATATAGTTTGCGATATCCCTTGTGCGTCTTGTCGCAGATTTTGTGGAGTCCAGCGCGCTTTTCAAGTGATCTGACGCACTTCCCAGATCGCTGTTGACTGCCCTGAGGGAATCCGCCGCCTGACCGCCGTAAATATCCGCGAGGATCTGTGTATTTTCCATCACAGTCGTCGTGGCGGACAGCATCTTCTGCAGTTCCTCTGCACTTATGCTGCCGCTGTTATTGATCTTGTCGTTTATTTTGTTTGCCGCATCCTGCGCCTCCTGGATCGCGTATTCGATCTCTGACTTTGCATTGTCCACCGCACCTGACCTGGTTGTGATCTTCCTGAACTGGATATAAATATTCTTGTCTCCATCGACTGGGAAGGAATAAGAATTTCCACTGTCAGAAGATATTTTTGAACCGTTTAATTCCACATAGTCGACTGTATAACCTCCTGATGGCTCCACTGTTATCACAGCGCTGTCCTTGTTGTCATTGAGCAGACAGCTTGCATTTCCTGACAGGTTAGAATTGATCCTGATCACTGCTGCACTCGCGCTGGGATTGGTTTTCTTGCTTTGATTTACGGTACTGCTGTCAATCTCATCTTTTCTTTCTTCCGCTGCCATGCCATCGCCAGGCACCATTGTCTCCGGCTGGTCATCTGACAGCTCCGGTCCATCTGTCTCTTCCACTGGTACGGACTCCGTTTCTTTTTCATCCGTCTCGCCAGGCTCTGTACTGTCTGATTCTTCCTCATCATCCTCTGTCCCGATTTCCGCCGTGTTACTGCTCTGTGTACCGCCTTCACTGTCCGCTTCCTTTTCAGGTTCAGACGTTGACGGCTCCTGCTGCTCATCGGCTTTGTCTATTGCCGGCACATCGCTTTGAACCACTATCCCGGCACAGGGTTCAAAGTACGCTTCAACCCGCACATTTTCTGCCGGCATAGTAAAGCTGTAGGTATCTGCCGACCGCGAAGCGGCTATTTCCTCTCCCCCCGTAACCTTTACGACCTTGATCGAGGACAACTGATACTCATCGTTCGAACCATCCGGCTTTGCAGTGATCTCAACGGTCTCTCCCGCGTTTGGATTATAGGAATTGGAGATCACGTATCCGCCAACGGTATGAAGCAGTGTGATCCTCCTGTCTTTTGACGCATCGTACTCCCCGTCACCGACATCTGTTATTTTTCCAACATTATTGGAGGCATTTCTCAGAGTATTGACCGCATTGGTAAAACTATTCTCCGCCGCCTCGAAGTCGTTAAGCACCCCTGGCGTCATTTCCATCACATGATCCAGACGGTCTGTCATCGCCTGTGCCTGGTCAAGGTTGTCATCCATAAAATCACCGAGCTGTTCGGCAAGGGCATCGGCAGCGTCCACCGCGCCGTCACTGAATGATGTCAGCACATCAAAATCGCGCTTAACACCGTTCTTCGCCGCCTGCATATCATCGATCGTCTTGTCGATCAGGTCATGCAGCTTATCGACGGCATCCCTGAGCGATTCCGCCTCATTGATCTCGATAAAGGGTTCCATCTGCCCTACTATACCGCCGATATCCTTGCGTCCATACACCGTGCCGTTATTTGTGCTAAGCGACACAACACCTGACTGCCGCCCGACGATGCCGCCGATATTATACCCGGTATGTTCATATCCGACTGTTCCCGAGTTGGTACACCGAACAATCACACCATCCGAAAATCCGGCAATGCCCCCTGTATCAACACCGCTGTACAGCTCACTGTCGTCTCCGCCTGTGAGGCTCCCAAGGATCCCCGCCCCTGTTCCCATCTCGTCATCTTCCTCCACCCACTCGCTGTTGTCGTTGATCCCAGCACGGTTAGAGCAGTAATTTAAGGTTCCATGGTTGATCCCGGCAATTCCGCCCGTCGAGTAATACCCTGTGATCCTTCCTTTTGCAGCACATCCGGTTATCGTCCCTGTACTGCCATTCATGCCGGCAATCCCGCCGACGGTGTCACGTCCACTCACCGTTCCCTGAAAAGTACAGTTTTTGATCGTGCCATAATTCACCCCGCAGAGACTCCCGATACATTCTCTCTGGTTTTCAGATTCAATGTTTCCTTTCAGCGTCAGGTTCTGTATCACTCCCTGACTTTCGACATAGCGGAATAATCCCACCACATATCCATCGCCCATATAGTCAAAGCCTGAAATCGTGTGACCCACACCGTCAAAGATCCCATTGAACACTGGTACGACACAGATCTCTATCCCTGAGAGGTCAATGTCTGCTCTGAGACTTACATACTTGTTTTCCGACCATGAGTCGATATAACACTTCGATGCAAAGTCAGCAAACTGCTCTGCCGTGCTGATATCGATCCGCTCGTATTTGATTTCGTCTGGCGTGTCAGCCGTCTGGGTTTTCTCTGCCTCCTCCGCACAGATCTCCTGCACTGGTATCATGCCAAAAAACATCCCTGCAGCCAGTGTTAGGGCAAGTACTTTTTTGCATAAAAACCGCACCTGTGCCCGGTCATGTTTCCTATGTATTTGATGCATTCTTCTCACCTTCCTCTTTCTGCATCAGTTCTTTCAGATCGCTTCCGTCGTCCTGCCGCTGCTCGAGCTTACCCATATTGACAAACAAGCTCGCATCGCCGCGTATCAGACCATGTACTTCACCGACGATCGTACCGTTGATCTGTCCCTGTACGATACCATCAACGCGCATCAGTCCGCTGACACGCTCTAACTTTAGCGGGATAGACACTGCAAATGAAGTCCTGTCAATGATCTTCTCCCCCAGCAGAAGGATCTGCGGAAGGACGAACATGACTGTGAAGATCGAGAGGATCGTGCCCCTTCCCAGGCACTGTCCGATACCGCACACCGCACCGTCCGATGACATCTGTCCGATAAAGATACCTGCCAGCGCAAGCATCGTGCCCGATGTGACGATCGTCGGGAAAGCAAAGTTCATCGTCTCGATGATCGCATCTTTCTTTGGCATCTTATCCTTGATCTCCAGAAATCTTCCTGAGATCACGATCGCATAGTCGATATTTGCACCCATCTGAATGGAGGAAACGATCATGGCGCTCAGGAAAAATACATTTTTCTGCTCCACAGCGGGGAAGGAGAAATTCACCCAGATCACGCCCTGGATCACCGCGATCAGCAGCACTGGCATACCTGCCGACATAAATGTGAACAGCAGGACTACCAACACTGCCAGGATGGAAACCACATTTACAACTGTGTTATCCCGCTGGAATGTCTTGTACAAGTCATACTGGCTCGTCGATTCGCCCGGCACCAGCACCTTTGACTTATCATAGTATTTTCCCGCGATGTCATGCATCTCGCCGAGGAATGCAAATGTCTCATCTCCCTCCTCGGGCAGTGTCAGATAGATCAGCATACGGCTGTACTCCTCACCCTGCAGCTGATCGAGTGCGATCTGCATCTTGGTGTGCGCGTCCTCCAAAGTGTCCATCAGCTCATCATCGAGCGTGACATACCCCTCGTCCACCTCATCGTAGAGAAACATGAACATATCGATCAAAGGTACACTGTAGTTCGAAAATCCATTGATGATCTTGGCATAGTTCTCATCATTCACCGCATATGCCGTGTATAAAAGCTCCGCGATCTCATAGTCAACCTCCAGAAGTTCAGAGAAATCCCTCGCCGTCAGCTTGTCGGTCAACATATAGCCGTCCATCGCCTCCGTGTTGGCAAGTCCCTGTGAATGATCGACCTCCGGTCTGGCGTCCAGCTCCTTCAAGAGCCTGCTTTCCTTCTCATAATCGCCTGCCGGGACGACGAGCGCCACAAAGTTCTCTGCCCCGAAGCTCTCCTCGATCATCTCGTCCACGACCATCGCATCGCTCTGTACCGGAGTTTCCAGCCGCGTGTAACCATATACATAAGGACAGTGGGACTGTATAATATACGCGCCGACCAGCACCACGATAAACAGCGGCGGTATGATAAATCTCGTCCTGTAAGCGAATCTTCCGACAAACGGAATGTCCGGGATAAAACTCTTGTGCTTTGTCTTATCCATCGCCTTGCCAAAGAGCATGATCAGTCCCGGCATCAGCAAAAACACTGCGAGCAGACTCAGCAGGATCGCCCGGATCAGACAAAATGCCATGTCACGTCCGATGCCAAACTGCATGAACATCATCGCGATCAGACCGCCTACCGTAGTGAGTGAACTTGAGGAAATCTCAGGGATCGCCTTGCTGAGTGCTACAATATCAGCCTCCCTGATGCCGAGTGTCTGATGTTCCTCCTTGTACCTGTTGCAGAAAATGACTGCGTAGTCCACAGACAGCGCAAGCTGCAGCACGATCGTGACGGAGTCTGACACAAAGGAAATCGTGCCCATCAGGAAATTCGTGCCCTTTGTGATCAGCGCTGCCGAACAGAAGGTCAACAGCAGCACCGGCACTTCCGCCCATGTCTGCGAGGTGAACAACAGAACAGAAACAACCACGATCGCGACAAGCACGCTGATCACGGACATCTCTTTCGCCAGCTGCTCTGCCGACGCATCCCCCATGGAGGTGGATACATAGATATCGTATCCATCGAGCAGTGCCCTGACTTGATCGAGAGCCTCCAGCGCCCTGTCAAGATCGGAAGAGCGTCGTGTAGGGAAAGAGTGTAGATCTCGGTGGT
>CAJUQU010000210.1 GCA_910588595.1 uncultured Lachnospiraceae bacterium
ATGGTCATAGACCGCCTGTGTTTGTGAGCAATAATCAATCACGTTATATATAGAATACTAAAAATTATTAAAAATATACTTTCTACAAAATACGAAATCCAAATTACTTTACCTCTAACCTGCATTATAGTAATACGTAACCTTTTGGTCAACTTCCTGATACCGCTAATGCATTGATCTGATCAGTTATTTTGTATATTGAATTAATTTTCCTCATACGCTTGCCTGTTCCCTCTCTTCCTTGTTTAAATTTCTCGGTTCTTGGTAACTGACGTATGATTTTAGAAAGGATAAATGCCTTATCCCTTGTGATGCAGAAGGGGGTGCCAAGCTGGATGTCCCGGCTCATGCCGGATGGGATAGGCGACTTATAAGACGCGTCAATAGAGTAGGAGATGTTCTCGACCCTTCAATCTGGGAACAGAGGAAGTGAAAAAGCTGGTCTGTCTCTGCGTTACCACCGCCTTTCTGACGAAAACAGCCGTCTCCCTGGATGGAAAACGGCTGCTTTACATATTTGTGACTGTACCAAGTATAGCATGGATGCCTTTACACCTGGATTCTCGGATTTACGTGACGAGGTGCCCATAAATGCCTGAAACAAGCCATTCCTCGTCATGTTTATGAAATATTCGATTGTGACGAGGATTTATACTGAAATCCTTATAAATCAAGCTGTTGACAATTTTACCTCGTCACGTTTCCGAGAATCCAGGTTTACAGGGAAAGAACAGAACCGTGCCAATTTGAAAGTGCAAAGAAATTGCAAGCAAGAAGCAGATCATGATTGTTGTCACTGCTGTCAGCAGGAAAGCAAATTGTATTTTTATATAATTCAATCACCTCTGCGCAACGACCACCACAATGTAAAGTTGGTATTAATAACATGTTCATTACCTCCACTGCTTTTGATTGCTTATTTCCTCAACTATATTTTACTGCTTCGCCGAATTCGGACATGAAATGATTCGTTTTCACTTCTTTACCGTCAAAGCTGTCTTCTTCCGGTATGCAGTGCCAAGGTCAGACTCCGCAAGCCTCACTTTTCCGATCTGCTGCCATACGTCAATTCTTTTCAGTTTGATGTGACATCTATTTCACCTTTCACCGATTCCCAGTCTATAAACAGGCTGTAACGCTGGGTTGTGAAACGAATCACGCAGAAATTAGGATCATCGGGACCAGAAAAATGGTTTGCTAAGCCCTCGTACCACATCTCCCGGCAAGTTTCCGGATCGGTGCAGACCTCCGCCGTACCAGTGAGGGAAACGTGATAGGTTGGAGAATTCAGGCACACGGCAGCCTTGCTGTTTTTGCCAAGGCGCACAGGACTTGGAGTGCCCCTTCCTGTGCAGAAAGTGATCCAGCGTATTCCCTCGCTGCGGGAGGGACTGATCGTCGTAGGCACAGGGGAACCGTCTGGGTCGATCGTGATAAGGGTCCCGAAGCTGTCCTCGTCCTGACGCACGGTGCGTTGAGCTATAATCTCAGCAGCGCGGGCTAAAATAGTTTCTTTTGTGTTCATATAAATGCCTCCTAGTGTGATAGAAATTCAGCAAATACGGTATGCCGTTTTTGATGAAATGGTGTAAACACACCTTAATCTTTTCTATTACATAATATACAGTATACTATATACAGGAAAGATCGTATTGTATATTTCCGACAGCTATTTCCTTTTTGTAAATCTTCCCGCGCATAGAATGTGCAAGTCTCTTTTTTACCTCCAAGGTCAAACTGCTCCCAAATCTTTTGTGATCTTTTAGCACACCTGCATGTCAAGGAACACACAATGCCGCAATCTCATAAATATTCTCCGGAATCCTTTACAGCTTCCTCTCCACCATTTTGTCTTGTGCAGCTACCGATGGAGCAACGAATTTTATTCAGTTACAGATTTCTGGAACAGTATCCATGTGCTGATGAAATAACATATCAGCAATAGGACGAGAACGCAAATCACAACTCCTACTTGTGTCAGCAAAGCCCCAATACCTATGTAGGCAGATATTTCTGCAGATATTGTTTCAAAGAAGTACGCAATGATGATGAATGACACAAATGCTGCAACGGCAATCGGTAAACCAAACCATACAGCTAATTGCTTCAAAATCAGGAGTTCTGCTTCATGCTGATCTACACCGAGCTTGCGGAGTACACCAAAGCGGTATTTATAATGGGCGGCGTCCAAAAGCTGCTGCAAAGAAAGAATCGTGAGACAGATAACCATTAAAACAACCGCACTATATACCATTGTCGTCTGTAAGATAAAGTTCCCGGCGATGGAACTGTTGATTTGTTGTGTACTTGTTCTGATATAGTATTGGACTCCATCTCCATTGTCCGGCATTTCGGGATATTATTGAGCAAAAATATTTTCAAGAAAGACTGCCTCATGATACGATATTGCCACTTCTGTTTTCACATATCGGTTTCGCATAACTGAAAGGAGACTGTCGCAAACGTTATCCGGGAAAACATATATCACGTCAGTGTACGAATTGTAAACAGTTTGACCGATCGCTTCTAAATTGTAAGCATTCTCCGCAAGGTTCAGCGTACCTATATCCGTTGCAATCACAGTATGATTACTTAAAAATTCATTTCGCTCGTCCTCGGTCGCTATTGTCTTCCATTGCGTTGTAAATTCTCCCTCATTTAAGGAGATCCGTTCATATCCAAGCATTTCCCGCAAAGTGTTGTAGTCGGAAAGCGATATTGCCACAATGGGAAAATCTAATTTGACCCGTTTATGAAAATCCTCCTGATTGGGCAAGTATAAGTTGAAAGTGCAGTCATACGCCACCGCGATATTTTTTTCCTCAAGATAGGAAGTAACAAGTTCGTAATTATCTTCTGGTAAGTCATATATATCGTGCACATTATTGTAGCGTGTATTGATTTGAATATCATACATGGAGCGTATATCCAAATACCCCGAAGCCCACCCGGTTAATGCCGGAGCTGCCACAAACAGAAATACAGACAGGACTAATGTCAGGCAGATCAGCGTCATTGTTTTGGAAGTGGTATTCAGCTTCGAAATGATCTGCCCAAAGAAAAACAGATTGGTTCCCCGATATTTACGGCTGGGGAATTTTTCTTTCCATTCAAAAAACAGATTACTCGCCAAATAAATAATACAGCAGATCCAGAAAGCTATATCAACAAGCAGGAACATCATATAGCTGTTAAGTGTACCTGCGCCACTTGCAAGCATATATGTGCTCTGAATTGCCGGAACACTTGCAGCAAATCCGACATTCACAAGCGAAAGTATGGAGGCAGCAAGGATATATCGGTTGAAACTCCATTTCCTACGCACAATATACCATACAACGCTTAGAAGAAAAGATGCCGCGGGAGCAATGATATTTCCCAGAAACATGATGTGTACGGGGATAGGAAAACGAGGGTCGGCATAAAAGTACATTTTCGATATTCCCGTAGCTGCCACAAATATGAGAAAAACAGTATATAACATTGCAATCACCGGCATATAGCGGCTTCTATTGATATGTGGATCATTCTGCTTATCTGCATACAGCATATCAATGATCTTTATTTTCCGTATTGTGCGGACATTGAGTAACCCCACACCCAAAAGACTTAATGAGAAAAAGCATATTGTCAGAATAACCGTATCCGGAAAAAACGTCCAAGAAAACTTGTAGTCCTGCCCATAGGCAGACAGCAGCATACCTGTGATAAATTGTGAGCAGAATATACCGAAAACAATGCCGATAATGATTGCTACTGCTCCCATTACAAAGGTTTCTGTAAAGAATATCCACGCAACGATCTTCTGTTCCATTCCCATGACAGATTGTATGGCGAACTCCTTTTGTTTCCTCCGCAGCATATAGTTGTTCACATAGCGTATCAGGAACAATAACAACAGGGTTACTGCACAGATCGCCATTTTCAATCCGTCGCCCACTAACGTAAACTCATACGCTGTCCCGACATCGGGATTATAATATCTGCTCGTGATTGACAGGAACGCATAGAACAGCATGACACAAATTGTCATGGTCACAACATATATCAAATAATCCTTTGCCGAACGCTTTGCATTTCTCAAAACCAATTTAGCATACATCTGTCCGCCCACCTCCTATCATGGTGAGAACGTCCAGGATTTTGTCGAAAAATACTTTCCGTGAATCCTGTCCTTTCAATATTTCGGTAAAGATCACCCCATCCCGCAGAAACAGGATACGGTTGGCATAGCTGGCTGAGAAGACGTCATGCGTCACCATCAGGATCGTAGCCCCCAGCTGCTCATTGATGCTCTGCATGGTACCAAGCAGCATTTGAGAGGAATGACTGTCCAGGGCTCCGGTGGGTTCATCGGCAAGAATCAGCTTGGGCTTGTTGATGATGGCCCTGGCACAGGCGCAGCGCTGTTTTTGACCGCCGGACACCTGATAAGGAAACTTATCCAAAATATCCGTAATATTAAGGCTTTCCGCCATCTCATGTACTTTGCTGTCAATCTGCCCTGCAGGCACTTTGTTGATGGTAAGAGCCAGCGCAATATTTTCCGAGATCGTCAGTGTATCCAACAAGTTAAAATCCTGAAAAACAAACCCAAGATTTTCCCTGCGGAATCTGGCTGACTCTTTCTCTCTTATTTCTGTCGCATCAACTCCGTCCAGATAAATATGCCCTGCACTGACCGTATCGATCGTAGCGATGCAGTTTAACAGCGTCGTCTTGCCTGAGCCGGACGCGCCCATGATGCCGACAAATTCCCCGTTACTTACCGAAAAACTGATGTCGTCAATCGCCTTTGTAAGATTTCCCTGATTGCCATAATATTTCTGGATATGCTCCAGCCTTAAAACTTCTTTCATAATCACTCACCTCGACCTTATTGCAACGAAACCGGTTACCGTCTGTACATCTTTATTGTAAGTGAAACTTGCCGCCGTTTGTATCAGGTTTTCTTACAAGATTCTAACAAAAATGTAAGAAGTGCAGGACTTTGGCCTACACCCGCTCAATAAAATCGTTGATATGAAAGATAAGCCGCAGGGTCGTGCCGCTGCCTTTAGAATCCGCGCAAATCCCAATACCTAATTTATTACATAGACGTCTGCACAGGTACAGGCCAATGCCGGTGGAATTTTGCAGCACTTTTCTGCCGTTTTGTCCGGTAAAGCCTTTTTCAAAAATGCGCTGCAAATCACCTGCATCAATTCCGATACCGTTATCCTCCACACACAGGATAACCTGATTGCCCTGCCGCTCAATATAGAATTGCAGTACCGGCCTCTCTGTCCGGTATTTCACAGAATTGACAATCATCTGGTTCAGAATAAAGCATAACCACTTCTCGTCAGAGTAGACGGTATCATCTGTTTCCTGCAGGTCAATCCCAACGCCATTTTGCAGAAGAAGATACTTATTTTCTGCGATTGACTGATGCACCACGTCAAACAGACGGATTTCCCGTACGAAATAGTCTTTTTCTGTGTGTTCGCTCCGGGCGTAGTACAGCGCCTGTTCTGTATAGCGGTTTACTTTTTCGAGCTGGGTCAATAACTCCTTTGTCACTTGTGAACGGTTATTTTCACAAAGAAGCTTCATTGCGGTAATCGGCATCTTGATTTCATGTACCCATTGCTCCACGTATTCCTTATATTCTGTCCGTTCCCTTCTGACCTCGTTTACCTGTTCCAGCATAGATTTGCCCGCCATTCTTAAGAGCTGGCAGTACACCCTGTCATCGGCTCGTTCCGGCTTTCCCATAACCTCGGACAGCAGATAGCGTTCCTCCAACTGCTCTGCAAGATCCAGCAGCTTTTCCATCTGCACCTTCCTGTTGTGATAAGATATCACGAGATGGACTGTCAAAATGACAATCCAGATAAGCAGAATGAGAAAAATACTGTCAAAGCTGTTCGCGGTCACTCTTAAAAATACAGCCAGCCCAATCATGCAGAAACAATTGAGTAACATGACTGGCAACTTTTGTTTCCAGTAAAGTTTGCTATTCATAGGATGTACCCCTGCCGATGCTTTGTTTTGATAAAATCTGTCACTCCAATGGCAGACAGCTTATCACGGATTCGGTTTATATTGACGCTCAAAGCATTATCATCCACATAGAGCTGGTTGTCCCATAAATACTCCACAAGATCAGCGCGGGTACAGATTATTCCGGCATGTTTGAACAGATAATACAATATTTTCAGCTCGTTTTTGGTCAAGTCTGTCTGCCGGCCGGCATATTCTATTGTACCGCTTTCTAAATGAAGGACAACTCCATTGCAGGATAGCACCTCCTGTTCCGTTGCAGGATATGCCCTTTTTAATAAAGATGCTATTTTTGCCAGCAAAATTGCCGTGTTATATGGCTTTGTAATAAAAGCATCCCCTCCAAGCATGATACTGTTCAGCTCATCCATGTCTGTGCTGCAGCTTGTGACAAAAATGATAGGAGCATTGGAAAAAGCACGTATTTGTGAGCACACCGAAAAACCATCACTTCCCGGCAATTTTATGTCCAAAAGGATTAAGTGCGGCTGAAACGATCTCACCTGCTCCATATCAACCGGGAAATCATTTATAGTTTCGGTATCATAGCCATTTCCTGCCAATAAATTTCTCAACTGAACCTGTATTACAACATCATCTTCGACAATCAGTATTCTATACTTCATTGCGATACCTCTCGATTCATTATACTTGTAAATACCCTATATTTTTCCTGCAAACTTCATTTTGCTAGAGCGTGTTTGAAAAATGCTGACTTCCACACCCCCCGCTCTTTTGCGTGCATGAAAGAGCTGACACGCCATCCCTGACTTCTGTGACGCTCTCCTTTGCTTTTCCGCAATCCATCGATTTAAAATACATCATTTGTGAAAACCATTCCCCTGTTAAGATTATAAGTTTTCTTTTGAGACAAAAAAGAAAAGCATTGAACAATCTAAGGATGAAATCCTTTGGTTTCAATGCTTTTAAACGTCCCCGAGACGACTTGAACGTCCGACCTATCGCTTAGGAGGCGATCGCTCTATCCAACTGAGCTACGAGGACTTGTATGAAAAACTTGCTAATAAGCAAGTCATTCAGCTATAAAATGATTGGCTTTATATTGCTAATTTGT
>CAJUQU010000211.1 GCA_910588595.1 uncultured Lachnospiraceae bacterium
CTCCTGCAGAAGCGAGATATCTTTTTCGCTGTCCTCCATATTGATAAAATCAACAAGTATCATTCCAGAAAGATTCCTGAGACGGATCTGCCGCATTATTTCTGCAGCAGCTTCAAGATTGATCTGGAAAATAAACTCAGAACTTTCTTTTTTTGATATATTTTTCCCAGAATTGACATCGATCACATACATTGCCTCCGTCTTTTCGATGACCAGATAGGCTCCCGACTTAAGCCAGACTTTTTTAGCGAGCAGTTCATCGAGCTGTGTTTCTATGCGGTAAAGCTTGTGCAGCGGGTAGGTGCTATCCTGGTACAGTGAGATATTGGCGAGCTGATCTGGCATATAAAGTGCTGCAAAATCCTTCATTTCATTGTAAATCTGCTGGTCGTCCGCAATGATCTGCTGAAATACGATCCCTTCGTCCCGCATATTTGTCAGATATGGGGGTGCATTTTTCCAGATCCGGCTATAACACGTTCTGTGAAGGCCATCCTGGATCAAAGTGGCCATTTTGTCATTCAGATATCTGATCTCATCTCTGATTGGCTGCAGCATATCCTTTGTGTCTGTGGTTTCTGATGTCTGTAAAAGAGAGACTGCATTGGTGCGAATCACAACACCGTAGTCGGTCTCCTCCGGTATGGCTGTCCGAAGCAGCTCCTTCTCGATTTTGGAGCACTTTCTGGATATTCCTTTGTAGGTGTTACCGCAGGAAACAACACTGTATTTGCCTGCCAGCGACAGATTGGTGGTAAATACGGGTTCTTTTGTCCGCACAGCCTCCTTTTCAAGCTGTACGATAATCTCATCTCCTGCCAGTATCCTGCCATCATACCTGCGGTTTGTAATGAGTGGCACATAGTCTGTGCGGATAGGCAGATAGCCCTTCTTGTTTGGCGCGTAATCAATAAATGCCGCGTTGATCTGTTTCGCGACATTCTTCACTTTTGCGACAAAAATATCGCCTATTTTTGCGTCATCCATGTTTTCGTCGGAATGTGTGAAAACGACGGATTCCATTTTGCAAGTCATAGCGTCCGAAATAAATGACAGTACTCCGTCTCTGTATTTTGTCACAACATATCGCATGGCACTCATTTGTATTTACTTCCTTTCATGTCAGAAATCACTTCCGGCAAATCCAAGCGGCTTCAACTGGACATGCTCTGAAGTTCCGACATTGGTATATGTTTCTTCACGGGTGATCAACAATGCATATTCATCCAGCGGCTGGTCCTTATAGTCAAATATCGCTTTGACAACGAGTGTGGGTTTGATATTTCCGGCACTGCTGGCATCAACTGTCAGATCGATGGTGTTTTCCGCCTCGTTGTAACTACATGCATAAATATATGGCTTCATGTCAAATGTCGATTCACTCTTTTTCGTCTTCTTTGTCACAATAATTTCGTTTTGACTATAAAAGTCATCTATAACTGATTTAGTCAAAAATCGAGGCTGGTATTCTTCCCGAAATGCAACAGTATAACGCGCCGCCGCAACACTTGCCATAGCATTGCCTGCATTGTCTGGAAGAAGCTTGACTTCCAGCACTTCAATTCCCTCGACCATCTGTGCATTGAGCGAGTCAGTCAACTCTCTGGCACTTGTCAGCGTATTGACTTCAATGTCCATATACTCACCATTGCTCTCAAGTCCCACGCCGAGCGGCGCTGCAAATGACATGATCTGATGCGGGCTGAATCCTGTCGAGTATGCAATATCAACACCTGCACGGCGGATCGCTTTCTGAAAATAGCGCATGACATCTAAATGCCCGATAAATTTGAGCACACCATGCTTTGAAAATTTCACTCTTAGTTTCACAATTTCCCTCCTGATTATTTCGCAATACAAATTCCACACTTGAATCTGGCTGCTCCGCATGCATTGCACTGCTGCTGACAGTTGGGAGTCACCTGTCCGTCAAGCGCCCGCTGCCACTCTCTCTTTAAGAATTCTTTTGAAACCCCGCAATCGATAAAATCCCACGGAAAGATCTCGTCAATGCTGCGTTCGCGTGTCGTATAAAAATTTGTATCAATACCGCATTCCGCAAATGTTTCCATCCATATGTCGTGTTTGTAATACTCTCCCCATGCGTCAAAGATGCATCCCTTTTGATATGCTTTCAGGATCGGCTCGCATAGACGCCTGTCTCCGCGGGCAAGAATCCCCTCCATAACGCTGGCATCTGCTTCATGCCAGTTGTATTTGATACTCTTCTGATTCAGTTGTTCCGAGACAGCCCTTCTTGTCGTGTATGCTTTTTCCAAAAACTGTTCCTTGGTACACTGTGGCGCCCACTGGAACGGTGTAAAAGGTTTGGGAACAAAGAAGGACGTGCTGGCGACGATCTGTACCTTTCCGTTTCTTTTTTCCTTTGGCACTGTATCAAAAAATGTAGCAGCGATCTTGTTGGAGAGTTCAGCAATGCCTTTGATATCCTCTTGCGTTTCTGTCGGCAGTCCAAGCATAAAATAAAGTTTTACCCTGTTCCATCCGCCCTCAAATGCCAGTGCTGCACCCTTTAAGATATCTTCTTCAGTCAGCCCTTTGTTGATAACATTTCTGAGCCGTTGGCTTCCGGCTTCCGGCGCAAACGTCAGACTGCTTTTTCTGACGTCCTGAACTTTTTTCATGACATCGAGCGAAAAGGCATCGATCCGAAGTGACGGAAGCGAAATATTTACCTTTTTTTCACTGCATTTGTCGATCAGAAAGTTTACGAGTGCTTCAAGCTGTGAATAATCGCTTGAACTGAGTGAACTCAGTGAAATCTCATCATATCCAGTGTTGTCAAGCATTTTCACCGCATAATCCTCGAGCATCGCCACATCGCGCTCCCGTACTGGCCTGTATAATTGTCCTGCCTGACAAAAACGGCATCCCCGGATACAGCCTCTCTGGATCTCGAGAACTACCCTGTCCTGCGTACATTTGATAAAAGGCACGACAGGTCTTTCGGGATAGTATGTGTCCGATATATCCGCCACGATCTCTTTCATGACTGTTTGGGGAATATCAGGGCGTATCGGGTTAAAGGAGCTGATCGTGCCGTCTTCATGATAGCTTACTTCATAAAAACACGGCACATACATTCCAGGAAGTTTTGCGGCTTGCGCCAGAAATTCTTCCCTTGACGCATTCTTTTCCCTGCACTTCTTGTACAGATCCAGAAGAGGACGGTACTGCGTCTCTCCTTCTCCGATATAGAAAATATCGAAAAAATCAGCGATCGGTTCAGGATTGTAACTGCAGGGACCGCCTCCGATCACAATGGGATGTTCCCAGGTCCGCTCTGACGCCAGTAAAGGGATCTGGGACAAGTCCAATATCTGCAAGATATTAGTATAGCACATCTCGTACTGAATCGTGATACCCAGAAAGTCAAAGTCTTTGATCGGATCCTGAGATTCCAGCGCAAATAGAGGAATCTTTTGGTCGCGCATGACCGCATCAAGATCCGGCCATGGCGAGTAGACACGCTCACACCAGGTATCCTCAAAACGGTTGAACATATCGTACAGTATCTGGATACCCAAGTGTGACATGCCGATCTCATAGACATCAGGAAAACACATTGCAAATCGGACGGCTATGTCATCCTTGTTTTTGGTGACACTGTTCACTTCGTTTCCGATATAGCGTGCCGGTTTCTCAATTTTTAGCAGTATCTCATCACTCAAAGCTAATCTTCTCATATCAATCCTCTGTTCTCGTTTATTTCGCATTTCCCAATGAAAGAGTCATCCTCTCAATAAACTTATTGCGGAAGCTGGGGTACCGCCGGCTGTGGAAGCATTTTGCCGTCAACATCAAATAAGTAAGGAACTCCGCCGATTTCGACGATGCCTGTCTGCATATTTCCATTGATATCAAAATAGTAAATGCTGTCATTAATCGTTACCATTCCAATAGCCATATGTCCGTCTGCTTCATAATACTTTGCAGTGACACCGTCGTTGAACCAGCCTGTATACATCACGCCGTCCGCTGCAAACAGATAGGAAAGACCATTCAGGTTTACAACTCCTGTCATCATATGTCCGAGCTGATCAAAGAGATATGTCTTGCCGTCAATCGTCTGCCAGCCCGCCACTCTGTGCCCGTCTTCCATAGACAGGTAATACGTGTAAGCGCCATCATTAAACCAGCCCTTCACCATAGAACCGTCTGCTGCGAACAGGAACGTCTGATCACCGATCGTCTGCCAGCCTGTCAGCATCACTCCGTTTGCGTCAAAGCAATAGGTTTTTCCATCGATCGTCTGCCAGCCCGATACTCTGTGCCCGTCTTCCATAGACAGATAGTAGGTGAAAATGCCGTCATTAAACCAGCCATATGCCATAGAACCATCTGCTGCAAACAGGAACGTCTGACCGCCGATCGTCTGCCAGCCCGTCTGCATGATTCCATTCAGATCAAAGTAATAGTATTTGTTGTTTACAATACTAAGTCCGGTGAGCATGTGCCCATCTGTTGAGAAGAATCGCTTCCCATCAGGAAAATCCAAAAGTCCGACACACATTGCGCCATCAGGTGCAAAATAGTAGGTCAGTCCGTTCAGATTCTGAAGTCCGGTAAGCATTTTGCCATCGGTATTAAAACAGTACATTCCCGGTCCGATCGGTGTAAATCCAACCGCCATAACGCCGTCTGGATGTAGGTAATACATCGCATCGTCGAGCGGCAGCCACCCTGTAACCATGCGCCCGGCGGGATCGAGATAATATTTTGCTGTTCCTAAGTCAAGCCACCCCCGCTGCATTTTGTAATTGATATAGAAATACAGATACCCTTTTCGCGGAACCCATCCTGTGTTGACAATGCTGGTGGAATAGTCTTTCAGGGCATAGTCCAGATCCACATCTCCTTTGATTCCTGGCACACTTCCCTTGCAGGAATACTGCCAGATAGATGCATCGGGAATTTCACATGCAGCTGCCCACTGTGCCACCCACTTGTCATAAAATACAGGTCCAAGCCTTTTATTAAACCAGCTCGTACTAGAGTAGACCATAGGGTAATACCCTTCTGCCTCGATCATGGCACAGAACGTGTTTGCCATGAGGGATAAGGTTTCCGGAGACAGGGATTTCTGTACATTGTCCTCAACATCCCACACCACCGGATAAGATACCTGAACATTCTGAATGGCATTCAGGACAAACTGTGCCTCCACAACCGCCTCCTCTACACTTTTTGCGTAAGAATATATGTAAACACCTGTCTTGATACCTGCCTGTTGTGCGGCAAGCATATTATAATTGAAATATGGATCGATCCCGGATTTTGTGCTGCCGACCTTGATAAAAGCAAACGAGATGCCGCTTTGGGCTACCGCCTGCCAATCGATCGCTCCCTGGTATTTTGAGACATCGATTCCATTTTCTACTACTGCCGCTTTCGCTGGAAATGCTGGTGCACAGCAAAGCAGGCACACTGCAAGAAGCGTGCAGATGATCCGTGTAAATTTGTTGGCTGATTTCTGTTTTCTCATCAGTCGATTTTCCTCCCTGTAAGGAACTGCTAAATAATTTAACGCCATTTCTTGACAGTTCCTAAATATAAACATGTAAATAAACTTCTTTTGCAGCCTACAGGCTTCCCTTTGTCGAGAGCACATCCTTGATGCGCTCATCCATGGATACCGCATTGTCAAGTGCCTTGGCAAATGCTTTGAAGATAGCTTCGATCATATGATGGCTGTTCTCGCCGCTGAGCATCTTGATATGTATATTCATGGCGGCACTGTATGATACGGCATAGAAAAACTCTTTTACCAGCGATGTGTCAAAACTGCCGACCATATCATTCGGAAAACTGCAGTCAAACTGCAGATAGGGACGACCGCACAGATCGACAGCGCACAATGCCAGAGCATCATCCATTGGCAGGATAAAATAGCCATATCGCCTGATGCCTTTCTTGTCGCCGGCAGCTTCCCTGATGGCGTTCCCAAGCACAATACCGGCGTCCTCAACAGTATGGTGTCCATCGACCTCTAAATCGCCTTTTATCGCGACCTCCAAATCAAAGAAACCATGTTTGGAAAATCCTTCAAGCATATGGTCAAAAAAGCCGATGCCTGTGTTGACAGACGATTTTCCCTCTCCGTCCAGATTCAGTCTCATGCTGATATCCGTCTCCTTGGTCACTCTTTTTACTTCTGCGATCCTGTCCATAGTGACATCCTTTCTGGTGATTTAATCTTCAAAACGCACATGGATCGAGTTTGCATGTGCAGTGAGTCCTTCTTTTCTTGCAAAAAGTTCAATGTCCTCATGAACCTTCTCCAAAGCTTCTCTTGAATATGCGATAATACTCGATTTCTTTACGTAATCATCGACATTTAACGGTGAGAAGAATTTTGCAGTACCATTTGTTGGCAGTACATGATTGGGTCCGGCATAGTAATCGCCAAGCGGTTCTGATGAGTATTCTCCAAGGAAGATCGCACCGGCATTCCGGATTCTCGTCATTGTGTCAAAAGGATTTTTCGTCAGGATCTCAAGGTGTTCGGATGCGATCTCATTGGCGGCATCGATGGCTGCCTCCATATCAGGTGCCACGAGGATATAACCATAGTTATCAAGTGATTTCTGTATGATCTCCCTGCGTTCAAGAACCTTGACAAAACCGTCAACTTCGTCGGATACTTTCGTGGCTAGCTCTTCGCTCGTCGTGATCAGTATCGCCGATGCCAGCTCATCATGCTCTGCCTGGGAAAGCAGATCTGCGGCGACATACCTGGGCGAAGCACTCTCGTCAGCAAGCACAAGGATCTCAGAAGGTCCTGCGATGGAGTCGATGCTGACATGTCCATACACAGCGCGTTTGGCGAGCGCGACAAAGATATTGCCGGGGCCAACGATCTTGTCAACTTTCGGGATCATCTCCGTGCCGTATGCAAGCGCTGCGATCGCCTGTGCGCCGCCAACCTTGTAGATCGCATCTACACCTGCAATATCCGCCGCGACAAGTGTCGCAGGATTGACGGTTCCGTCAGCACTGGCAGGTGTCGTCATGATAATGTTTGGAACACCTGCCACTTTGGCGGGAACGACATTCATGAGCGTTGTCGAAGGATATGCCGCCTTTCCGCC
>CAJUQU010000212.1 GCA_910588595.1 uncultured Lachnospiraceae bacterium
TTCAGACGTGTGCTCTTCCGATCTAGGAGAATGTCAAAAGTTTTTCACGGCGGGTGCTTGCAGAAGATCTGGACCGAATGGACTATCTGCCGGGAAATTACTATAATTTTCACCCCGGTTCCCATGTGGGTCAAGGCGTGGATGCTGCGATCCCCATGATCGCGGATGCCATCAACTGTGCGTTGAGGCCGGAGCACAGCACGACGGTCCTGTTGGAAACGATGGCTGGAAAAGGTTCTGAGGTAGGCGGAAGTTTTGAGGAGCTGCGTGCGATCATCGATCTGGTGGAGCTGAAAGATAAGGTTGGGGTATGTCTCGACACATGCCATGTGTGGGATGGCGGTTATGATATTGTCAGGGATCTCGATGGCGTACTCAGGGCATTCGATGAAATCATAGGGCTTGACAGGCTCAAAGCGATACATTTAAATGACAGCATGAACGCGTATGACTCTCATAAGGACCGTCATCAAAAGATCGGAGACGGCGAGATCGGTGCGGAGGCGCTCCGGGCAGTCGTGAAGCATCCGCTGCTGGCGGATAAGCCGTTTATCCTGGAGACGCCAAACGACGATGAGGGGTATATGAGGGAAATCGCCATGATCAAAAATTGGTAAAAACAGATATTTATGTTGCAAAGAGTGGTGTATGAGGTTTAATATGAATATAGAGGAAAAGATAAAACGGATCAATGAACTGTATCACAAATCACAGGCGGAAGGGCTTACAGAGGCGGAAAAGGAAGAGCAGGCAAGACTGCGGGCAGAGTATGTCGCAAATGTACGGGCGAATCTGAAAAGCCAGCTTGACAATATATCGATCATCGATTGAGGAGAACGGTCACTGACTGTTCAGGTAGCTGTATTGTTCTGTTGACGCAGATATCGGGAAGAGTACAGAGACAGATCTAAAGTAACATGGAGTGAAGAAATGGAAACCAAATCTGAGATTAGGAAGAGAATACTTGAGATCCGAAAAGGACTGACCGACGAGGAGGTCGCATCGAAGAGCGAGGCGATCGTCCAGAAGGTGATCAAGACTCCTGAGTACAAGGAGGCAGACAATATCCTGCTTTATGCTGATTACTGTCGGGAGGTGATGACGCGCGGGATTTTCGAGGATGCGCTTCTCCATCGGAAAAGAATCTATTTCCCCCGCGTTGACAAGCTGACAAACACAATGAGCTTCTATCAGGTGATCTCTATCCGGCAGCTTGTGAGAGGGTATATGGATATTCTCGAACCTCGAGAGGATATCCGCTCGCGCTATTTATTTCAGCCCAAAGAGGACACGCTGGCGATTCTGCCCGGGGTGGCATTTGACACATCGGGATACCGCATAGGATATGGGAAAGGCTTCTATGACAAATTCCTTGCAAACAGACGTCAGCTCTCCACAATGGCACTGGCGTATTCCTGCCAGATCATTGATGAGATACCACGGGACGAACATGATATCAAGATGGATAAGATTGTCACGGAGGAGATCATTTATTCTTTTTTGAGGATTTAACGGATATATTTAGAATGGAGAGAGGTATATGACAATCAGGGAAAAAGCGGCGGCGATGAAACTGGACAGTACTCGGATGGCTTCAAAGCCTGCTGTTGTCAGAAATCAGGCGCTTGCCAATATTGCCAGGGCGCTGCTTGCCGGCCAGGAGGATATTTTCCAGGCGAATGCACAGGATATGGCGGAGGCAGCGGAAAATAATGTTCCGGAGGCGGTGGTAAAGCGCCTGAAATTTAATGCCGAAAAACTGACTGGAACAGTCAAAGGAATCGAGGAACTGATCGATCTGCCGGACAGAGTGTATGAGACACAGTTTGTCCGGGAACTTGACGAGGGACTCACACTTGTCCGCGAGAGCTGTCCGATCGGTGTGATCGGCGTGATCTTCGAGGCGAGACCGGACGCGCTGGTGCAGATAGCGAGCTTATGTATCAAGAGCGGCAACTGTGCGATCCTGAAGGGAGGAAGTGAGACCAGGCATACGAATAAGGTATTGTTTTCGCTGATCTACAAGGCTGCGATGGAGAGCGGTCTGCCAGAGAACTGTCTCTTTCAGGCAGAGCAGCGCGACGAGATCTCAGAGCTGCTCGCGTGTCATGATTCGGTTGACCTGCTGATACCGCGGGGATCTAACGCTTTTGTGCAGTATATAATGAACAATACCAAGATTCCTGTGATGGGGCATGCGGACGGCATCTGCCATATTTATGTCGATAAGGATTTTGACATCGACAAAGCGATACCTGTTATCATTGACGCCAAGACACAGTACACGGCAGTGTGCAATGCGGTGGAGACGCTGCTGGTGCACAAGGAGGCAGTCGATGCGCTGATGCCGCGTCTAAACGAGGCGTTTCGCGCACACGATGTGGAGTTGCGCGCCACCGCTGACATTGCAGACAAGTATGACAGCAAACTGGCGACGGATGAGGATTTTGCTACAGAGTACCTTGACTTGATCATCTCGGCTAAGACAGTCGGGGACATCGATGAGGCTATTTTACATATCAATCAATACGGATCGCACCACACCGACTGCATTATTACGGAAAATAAGGACGCGGCGGAACATTTTATGAGAATGGTGGACTCTGCCGGCGTGTACCAGAACTGTTCGACACGTTTTGCGGATGGATTCCGTTACGGTTTTGGCGCGGAGGTGGGTGTCAGCACCGGGAAGATCCACGCGCGGGGACCCGTGGGGCTTGAGGGGCTTCTGACATACAAGTATAAGCTCTATGGAAATGGGCAGATTGTTGCGGATTATGTATCTGGGAAGAAAGCGTTTCATTTTAGGGATATATGATATACATGAAAGCGTATTGCTATGAAGAGGAAAGCGTATCTGTGACTTATCCATATGATGAAGGGAAAGAGAATTTTGGTTGGAAGAGATCTGGCAAACGATCAGTGAGGGGGAATGAAACAATGGAAAAACAAAAGAAATCGATACTGCGAAGATTAAAGCTTGGCATGGTTCTGACAGCAGTTTTGGCTGCGGCTGTGATGTTGGATCCGCCCGCCACAGCCTATGCATTTAACGTGATCCCGATTGAGATGGTGGAGATGTATACCACGTCGGGAACGCCTGTGTATGCGACGCCGGACGTGCTTACGCCGGTAGTGGTATACCTTGACCGGTTTACCAATGTCCGGGTTTATGGGATCACGGACAACGGATTTTTCCAGGTGGATTTGAATGGCACGTACTATATACCTGGACCGTATATGGTGTCACAGATCCAGCCTGAGAAGACAGAGAAGCAGAAGGCGCTTGACGATCTGGAGGATTTTGTGGAAGCATACCGCACACAGCTCGAGTTTATGGAGAGTTACAGCGGTACTTTTGCACTCGTCGATGTGACGGGGGATGGCATTCCTGAGATTTTTGATGCGGAAGGCAAAGAAATATATACTTATTATGATAAGCGCTCAGTGATGATCTACTATTCTGAAAATCCGGTAAAATTTTATTATTCCAAGAAAGAGAACAAACTTTTGGGTAAGTATACCTGGAATAAGAAAGATATCTGGGAAATCTACTATAAAGATACGTCCCTGCTGCCATGGGGGCAGTTGAAGTGTGTGGGTACGGCGACTTCGCCGACGCAGGATGCGCCGGTGATCACAAGGGATTATGTCAATAATGCCGAGACAAGAGCAGATCTCTACAATATATTGAAGAAAATATTGTCGCTGTAAGGTGTGCGGAGAAAATAAATGAATGTACAAGAAACAAGACTGTATATAAAAATTTTTATGAATCCCTCTACGAAAAAGCAAAAAATATATCGGAAGTTCTCGTAAAAGTTCCTGCTGAAGAAGGCAGTGAACCAATGTGGGCGGAAGGCGCTGTTCTGGATGAAGACGGCTGGGTGACATGGAGGCTGCTCCCGGCGCAGGTGAGCGAGGAAAGAATCCAGAAGCTGGAAGAACAGATTGGAGCAAAGCTCCCACAGGTGTTAAAGATTTTTATCACTACCTATTTTCATTATTTTGAAGGTGGGATAGGGCGAAATCCGGTGGAGGACAAATTTGTGGGTCTCTTAAATGCATGGAATCCCATGCTGGTAAGAAATGGATATCTGCCGTTTGCGTGGGATAAGGAGGGCTATTTTATCCGATGTATGGATCTGGGAAATATGCCGGACGAGGAAAAATGTCAGATTGTGCAGATCGATCACGAGGTCATGTTTGAATTTGATGAGGAAACGACAGGACGGGATGCGCTGGCTGCGGAGATGGAGCCGGTGGCAGAAAATTTCTTTGCGTATCTGGATGCTCTGCTCAGGGGGCAAAGCATCGAGATGTAGGAACGGACGATTTCCAATACTTTTTGTGGGCACTCTTTCTTCTGTCTGTTCCAACGGCTTGGCGTCCTCCTTCTGATAATAGTTCAGTCTTGACATGTACTTTGGCCAGAAAGGTAACAGCATGCACCGATCTGCTGTTTCAGTTTCCGGAAGATACACCGGAACTGGTATCTGTAAAGCCGAATGATGGACAGCGGATCTAGAGCGTGTTTGAAAAATGCTTTCTGCCAGATGTGCGTCACAATTTGTGGGAGATTTGTGCCAAATGAAGGGCACATAGTGGGCTATGTAACCTGAATTTGGTGCAAATATCACGCAAAGTGGGGCGTGCATCTGGCGGGAATGATTTTTCAAACACGCTCTAGTGTCATAACGCTCAAGGAAGGGGGAAGGGTTATGATTAAGAAAAGGGCGCAGATGCAGAAAGCATCATACGACAAGGAGAATAAGATACCCGTCATGAAATGCAGCATATGCAATGGGGAGCGCGTTGCGGGGTTCAAGGACATCCATACTGGAAAATTTGAGGAAGTCATGTTTATCAGAGATGACAGTGATCTGGCAGAATTTAAGGAAAAGTATGGAGTGGAAGTGATCAGCAAAGAGTACTAATGTGATGTTAAAGAAATAGAAAATACAACGGAAGAGGTAAATCGTCCTCATATGTGGAGTGAAATATGAGAGGGACAGTTACAGGCTGCATGAGAATATTTTAACAATAAAATATAATAACAAGACATAAGGCATTTGGAGAATAATTATCCAGATGCTTTTAAATTATTGTATGAATTTAATTGTTACTGATAATTCGAAATAATCAAATGTTGGTTTAAGATAGAAATATGAGGGTATATAAAGGAGATGCAATAGGATTGGGGAGTGGCTATAGGTTGATATATCGCTTGGTCAATAAAAGGCTGATTTAATTGGAGGTAGCTGTATGTCAGAGAAAAACGTATATGAAATAATGCATATGGATAGAAGAGTTGCAAAAATAAATCATTCCGGACAATGCAAGATATATTATAAGTCGTTTATGCCATATAATTTGTATTTAGAGGAAGGTGAAGATATTGATACGTTAGTCAATAACATTACGAATTTCAACTATTGGTGCGCAACAAGAGTTCTTACTTTAGATAGAAAGTATGCAAAAGAAATATTAAATAGCATAGGAATGTTACAGGCAGTGACTGACAAAGAAAGAGCAAAAATTGCACTCTCATATAGATGTGCCTCATTAACAGATGTCTTTTGGGTAAAATTAAAGCAAGAAAAGATTGTATTTAAAGATATTAATTTGTATGAAAATCATCTAGATCACACATTTATTGACATTGCGTTAAAGGGAAAACAGTATACAGTACAAAATGAATATTTAGCAAGAGACTTATCAACCAACGGATGCTTTCCTAAAGCCTGGCAGAGATTTGATGATGGGTTCAGGCTATTGAAAGACGGCGGTGCAGAAGTGGTTGAAAGAGAACTGCTTGCCAGTCAAATATGTCGATGTTTTGATGTTTCACAAGTATTATATGAGAGGGATTATTTTGACGGAGAAAAAGTCAGTGTAAGCAGTAATATTACATCGAAAGAATATTCGATTGTCTCTATGGAAGCATTTGAGGTTTATGCAGCAAACCATGATAAGAACACAAAAAAATATATTCTTTCTTTAGATAAACATAATTATTATATGATGAATATTGTTGATTATCTTATTGGAAATACGGATAGGCATTGGGGAAACTGGGGGGTATTGGTTCGTAATTCCAACAATAGACCAGTAAGGCTGTATGATTTAATGGATTTCAATCAGGCATTTAATTCCTATGATGATTTAGAGGGTTCTAATTGCCAGACTATGTTTGGAGATCATGTTAATCAGAAGGAAGCTGCAATTAAGGCTGTTGAAAAAATAGGTTTAAACCAAATCAAAGAAGTAAATGAAACATATTTTAATGAATTACCTCAGTTCTATAACATGTTTTGTCAAAGATTAGAGTTACTAAAATCAATAAACTCCAACAGCAGGCAATCGTAGATAATTCTATATAGATGGATGGCTGTGATTGTGCTTTTTGTGAGCAACATGGATCTTATGAGGGAATATAAGGCAGTTGACAAATTTTTAGTTAGATGGTATATTAAGTCTGTAATTTATATGTAACAAAGATGTAACAATATTCGGATGCGTTAGTAAAAAGGAATTGGATTGAAAACATGAACAGGATAAACAGATTAAAGTATACAGGAGTGATCGCAGGGGTTGGGCTTGCGGTTGTGCTGCTGAGCAGCGGCGCTTATGCCAATACTGGTTCAAAAGATGCACAGCAGGAGTCTGAGACAGAGCTCGAAGTGATCGCGCTTGAATTGTCTGATGATTTGAGTGAGAACCATTTTGATATAATACAAACTGATGTACAAGAGCCAGAGACAAACAGTTCAGTTACAGAGGAGGATGGGATGCTGTCGGCAGGCGCGGGCGATGTGTTGGAGAGCGCTGGTGAGGAATCTGCAGATAACACCGCGTCATCAGATATGGATGCCGCTGTGGGATCGTCGGAGGGCATCGAGGAGCCGGGATCATCGGATGAGATGGGAGCGGGATTGTCAGCAGGCGCAGGGACAGTGTTTGAACAAGCAGAAGAGGAGCCGGAGGACAGCGCAGTTCAGGCGAGAAACATGGAGACTCCGGATGAAGTGCCAGAGGAGGCAGAGCCTGAGACACACTGGGGGTACACGAATCTTGGAATCGCCCATGTGGACAATCATCTGA
>CAJUQU010000213.1 GCA_910588595.1 uncultured Lachnospiraceae bacterium
TATTTACTGACTGCCCCGGCATTATCCAGTCAGGATATCCTACACCCGGTTTCCTATGATGGAGCGAAGGATATCCTCCAGCTCACGCGCCTCCTCCTGCGAAAAGACTGGTCCCTTCCTCTCCGGATTTTCAACAGCATCGAAATCCACATGATCAGACTCCTCCGCAGCCTTGATCTCCGACCTGCCGCGCCTCTCCGCCTTGGCGTTTTTCTCCTGCGCCAGTTCCCACAAAAGTTTTTCCTTCTCCACGATACCGTGCTCGAGCCGCTGCGCAACCGTATTCTCCAGGTAATCCGTGAGGTTTGTCTTTAACATTCTCCTGCGCCCTGGCATGTCCACAATGGACATCGCGCTCAGATACAGATAAATCCCAAACAGGCTTATGATATAATACGGAAGCAGATCGACGAACCGGTGTCCTTCGACGATGCCGCTGAACACACCGAATCCCGCGACGAAAACACCAGCCAGCATCAGCTGTCCCGATAAATGCTTCATAAAATTGATGCTCATCCCCAGCACGCGGATGCGGTTGATATACTTATCCACAAACACGGGAATGTTTGACACCCCGCCATTGAGCTTATAGCAGTTGATAAAACGTTCCTTGCATTGCTTGAGCAGCTTGTTGTCCGTCCCGGAAAGCGTGTCCGCCTGCTGGATCATCCTTTGGTATATCACTCCGATCGCCACCTGGTATAAGATGCCGACCGCCATAAAGACAAGTGTCAGTAACATGGTTGTAGATTCCTTTGTCATGATGATATCTCCCTCTTTTCACTTCGTTAATCCTATAACGTTTCTTGTGTTTTTAGTATAATCATTTCCAGACTTTACCACAAGACATTTTAGGGCAGAATCGTTCGACAAATTCATACAGGATCTGTGCTGTATTTACTGTAATTGTGTTTCTTTTACGGAAAATGACGGGATCCTCACTGTCCCGCTCAACCATTCCCCATAAATTTCAAATAATGCTCCAGTACCAAACTGGTGTTCCCAATCTCTCTCATCTCGCCGTCATGAAGCCACATCACCCTGTCGCACAGCTCCCTTAGGGTCTCTATGCTGTGTGACACGATGATCACCGTCCGATCGTCGTCGTTGATGAGCTCTTTCATCTTCGCAAGGCTCTTTTTTCTAAACCTTTCATCCCCGACACTTAAAACTTCATCGACCAGCATGATGTCATTCTTGAGCATCGCCGTGATCGAGAAAGCCAGTTTCGAGTGCATTCCGCTCGAGTACGTCCTGACAGGCCGGTCGATAAACTCACCGATCTCAGCAAAATCAATAATCTCCTGTGCTTTGTCCTCGATCTCCCTCTCCGAAAATCCCAGCAGCATTCCAGATAAGATGATGTTCTCCCTTCCAGTCAGATTCTCCTTAAACCCGACCCCAAGCGCCATGAGTGAAACCGAGTGCCCCCTTAGATCGATCACTCCCGTATTGGGCGAGAACACACCTGCTATGGAGCGCAGCAAAGTTGATTTGCCGCTGCCGTTTTTTCCGACAATGCCAAGAATGCCGCCCTCCTCCACCTGGAACGATACATGTTTTACCGCTTCAAAAACCTCGCTGCGCACCTTTTTGCGGAAAAATGATCTCTGCACGGACATGTTGTTCAAGATTCTATAATATATGCTGACATCCCTCACGTCAATCGCGATATCTGACATAATTGTCCCCCTTACTTCCATCAGAACCTGCCTAGAGCGTGTTTGAAAATTCATTCCCGCCATCTGTATAACGACGCCATAGCGTCGTATTCACCACTTTGCGCGATATTTGCGTCAAATTCAGTCGACGTAGCCCGCTACGACTCCTTCATTTGGCACATCATCTGTAAGATGATTTAATCTCCCACAAACTGTGCCGTACATCTGACAGAAAGCATTTTTCAAACACGCTCTAGGAACTGTATCACTTATTTTCCTACAGTTCCTTACTATATGATCTTCACATAAGCATTCTCATTGCTGTAGATCGTAAATGCCCCCAGCGCTATGAGTATCAGCGATACCCCTCCCCACAGAAGCAGCAGCCCCGATAACGGTACGGATCCATACAGCATCGCGCCCCGCATGGATGATATGAGAAACGCCACGGGATTCAGCGTGACAAGCAGCTCCCCAAACGGCTCTGGAATGCGCTTTGCCACATCATAAAACGTTCCGGTAAAATACATCAGCATACTCAGTACGATTCCCGTAATGTACCCCAGATCACTCACATACACCCCATAGTGCATCATGATCGTCCCCACTCCAAATGTAAACAAAAACAGCACCAGAATGATCGGCAGTGCATACAGAATGCTCCAGCTTACGCGGACCCTGAAAAAAAGCATCATCACAACCACAACAGCAAAGGATATCATCATCTTAAAACCGTTCACAAACATTTTAGACAGGAGCAGGATGTACTTTGGCATATAGATCTTTGTGATGATCCCCCTGCTGGCTCTCACTGTGTTCACACTGCCCGACACACTTCTCGAGAAAAATCCCCACATCGTGATCCCGATAAAAATGAAAACGGGAAAATACTGCTCCGACGCGTGGAACACTACGCCAAAGATCAAAGTGTAGATCAGCATCATGCAGAAAGGCTCTATCAGCCACCACATCCAGTCGAGATACGAGTTTGACACCTCCGACCGCAGATCTGCCTTCGCAGAGCGCACTGCGTAGGGCAGATATTTCCTAATGTCCTTGATAAACCGTACAGAGTATCTCTTGATCCCGCCGAGTGTGATCATCTCCTCCGCGATCAGACAGACCGGAAACGGTATGACAAATCCGCAGGCAATGCCGACCCCGATGTATTTTATCTTGTATGTGACAGTCATGCCATCAAACCGGATCCCCCTCACACCCCGAAGATACGATACGCCAAGAGTCAGCAGATTGATGACAACAAAATACACCGCATAAAATACGACTTTTCTTTTTGCAGTCATCTCCCCGTGCCGCAGATAATCGTGAATGATCCCCGCAAAGAGCGGCGGTATGCAGAACATTGCAATTCCAGTCAGTATATCCATAAAAACTCCTTTTCTCCTGGCAGAAAAAATTTCCGGCAAACAATCTGTGACAATATCAGGAAAAAACAATCATTCAAACAACCTCTCAAACTCATCAAGATACTCCGCGTTGTA
Source organism: uncultured Lachnospiraceae bacterium (assembly GCA_910588595.1). Classification (GTDB taxonomy): domain Bacteria; phylum Bacillota; class Clostridia; order Lachnospirales; family Lachnospiraceae; genus COE1. The sequence continues at coordinate 3,164 of CAJUQU010000213.1, forward strand.
TACATCGTAATCAACTCTCATGGTTGCAACCTTATCTTCGTACAACAGCTTTAACCCATCATAAATCCCATCCTCCGAGTTGTCCACTACTGTGCCGCCATACCTTTTCATAAAACTTCGCGGTCCCTCAATATCTGTTGATACGACAGGTTTCCCAAGGATGTCCGCCTCCGCAAGCACCAGTCCGAACCCCTCATAATACGAGCTCAGTATCAGATAGTCACAAGTCTTTAAGATCGGATAAGGATTTGATACCGATAACAGCAGGATAACATTATCTGCCAGCCCAAGTGCTTTCACTTTACTGCACAGGTTTTCATAACCCCTGTCCCTGCTGTTTCCTCCTACTATGATAAGCATGATATCCTGATTGTCCGTCCATAGTCTGTAGAAAGCATCTACTAATCTGTCATGTCCTTTTTCTGGAGAATATCTGCCAATATTGATAAATTTCTTATGATCTGAATTGATCATTTCATAAAACCGCGCCCTGCCAACAGAGCACTTTGTCGATGGATCCAATTCTATATCTTCCATCGAACGCGCTAATATCATCTTATGGTCTATCGCATTGCGAACGGTTATGATATTATCTTCCCTTCCTGATATTTTTAATATGGATGGAATGATATTATCCGAAACTGTAACCACTTTGTCAAACGCGTTGTATGCATATCTCAAGACATCCATCCTTTGATTTTGCTTGGTTCCGATTTCCTGCATCATGTCATTGTGCACGAATATCGCCTTTCTCCCCTCAAAGCGACTATATAACAGGATAACTTCACTCTCATATCCGTTAAACTGGATCACGGTATCAAATCCTGCTGTGCCATATGAACGCACAAAATCCTGACGGATCCTTTTCTCCATCTTTTTCATATACCCTTTGGCAAATATTACTTTTTTTCTGTACAGCTCGCGTACGATCCTGTCCGAAACCGTGAGATCTGAGTACTCTGCGATCGGGAAGAAATTCACCTTTTCGTTAAATGTCGCAAGCTGTTCTGCATGTCTCTTTGCCTTTCCATGATAGAAAGAAATATAGTAATTGCGCTTGTCAAGATCAATGATATTCGTCGTAGACCTCAAAGACGATGTTATTCCGTTTTTGTCCAGATTTCCTGCATAGATCAGCACGTTTTCTTTTCCGTTGTGAGGTATTCCGACCGGATGAAGACCTGTGTCCTCTCCCAGAATAACATGATCACACAGTTTTCTTGTCTCACCAATCCCGTCATATGCGTTAAATCTTTTTATAAACGCTGTGTCATCATAACCCTTTTCTGACCTCAGCTCTCTGACCAGCGAGGGGACATCAAACACCTGCGGGAAGGGGAGGCTGTCCATATCTATGTAAATTCCCCGGTCTTTTAAATACTTCTCTTTATCGTATGGGAAAAGTACGATCTTCCTGCACGTGCAGGCAAAATCAAAAAACACACTGGAATAATCCGTGATCAGAACATCGGCTATATTCAAAAAATCGTATGTCTCATAATTTGCCGGAAATTTCCTTATATGTTTAAACGATTTGATCTCAGCCTCGTCCTTTTTGTGTATTGCAAATGGATGGAAATTGACATAAAGGATCTCATCATCTGCAAGCTGTCGATCAAGCTCATATAACTGATACATCAGATATATATTATTCTTATCAGAACCAACCTTTGCTACAGTCCCCCGCCACGTAGGCATAAACGCATAGATCCGCTTCTCTTTCAGGTTTAGCTTTTCCTTGATCTGTTCCCTTGATCCTTCATCAAAAAACACTTCATTTCTCGGATATCCTGCTAAAATATATGAACCTGAAGAAATGTTTTCCAACATATAGTCGCGTATCATTACGTTTTTCGTAAATTCATTCGGATAGAGCAGGTAGTCGGACACGACAAAATTCTTCTGCACATTTCCCATTGCTATGTCATTTTGTATCCTTCTGCCCAGTGTCTTTAATGGCGTTCCGTGCCATGTATTCAGGTATATCTGTCCATCCTTTTTAATATAATATGGCGGAAAAGTAGTGTCGTTAATGAGATATTTTGCACTGGCAAGCAGTCTGACATATTCATCTGACGAGAATATCACGATCTTAACGCCAGTTATACCATAATGTCCAAGCATGGATCTCATCTTCTTCATGTATCTTCCCCATGACGCCAGATAGATCGTAAATGAATCATATTTTTCGCATGATTTCAGATATTTTATGATATAGAAAATATTACCGTTTAGCTGGGTTGCCCCCACAGATTCCAGCAAAATGGCATTCTCATCAACAGTCAGTTCTTCATAATACTTTATGTAATCGCACTTCGCACGCCAGTATTCATCCTTTAGTTTTTTGACTACTCCCTTCCCGTAGTTTGTGACACTTTTTATCTTCTTTCCTATCTTCATCTTGACTTCTCCATGCGCTATCGTCTATCAAAAATTCCCGATACGCCTCTTTGTTATTTTTTTGACATAGTCTCATTCAACCCGTCTGTCATCTTCCATTCGTTCTGATCCAGCCATATCCTGTTATTGTATCGCACTGTCCGCAGATCTATCATAGGTATGAATGCAGTTCAGGTCATTCTTGATCTGTGTCGTCGATATCTCAGGTGTTCTTGACAGATAGACCACCTCGCAGTACTCCTTCAGAAAGTCAAACTTTCCCACCCAGTCGTCCCCCATCACAAAGGTATCGATGTGGTACTCCTTGACATCACTCACCTTCTGTTCCCAGTTGTTCTCTGGTATGACCAGATCCACATAACGGATCGCCTCGATCAGCTGTCTGCGCTCCTCATATGTAAAATAGCATTTCTTGTGTTTCTCACTCCAGTTAAACTCGTCACTCGAAAGCACTACGATCAGATAATCCCCGAGTGCTTTCGCCCGTCTCAACAGATTGATATGACCATAGTGCAGCAGGTCAAACGTCCCGTAAGTAATCACTCTTTTCATACGTGTTCTCCTTCGTCTCCGCTTGTTTTCAAAATGATAAAATCCGTAACATACTTAATCGCATCTCCCGTTTCAAAAGCCCCCATCTCCTTGTGGTGCTCCTTTATTTTCCTGACATCTGACGAAAAGTCGTGTTCCCCTATGATCCTGGTCAGCTCCCCCATAGATCCAGCCTTGGGATACGGCATTCTTTTTCCAGCTTTGGTCAGTCCCCTATCCCTTTCACAGTAATCTCTCTCATCTGGCGCATATACGACGATCGGTCTGTACAGAAAAGAAAAATCCCACATACACGATGAGTAATCAGAGATCAATAGGTCTGCGTCGATCAGAATCTCCTGCATCTCCCCATAACCAGATACATCGATCACATTCCTGCCATAAACTGCTGTGTCCTGCACAAAATAATGTGCCCTGTACAGCACGACCCACTCGCCGCCATACCGCTTCTGTGCTGCCTCTGCCAGCTCATCAAAATCGATCCCATCGATGACACGGCTGTCATTTTTTGCCCGAAACGTCGGCGCATATAAGATCACATTTTTATGTTCGATACCATAAAACTTCTTTGCTTTTCCCCGCAACAAGGGGTTGCGGAATAGCACATCATTTCTAGGCAGCCCACATTCCAGAAATACCGTCCTGTCAAACCCAAAGGCAGCCTTTATGTTCTCTTCAAAGAACCTGCTCCCTGCCACCATATAGTCAGGACATGGATTCTTTAGCACAAATATTTTTTCCATCAGCGGCTCTTCAAAGGATACCCCTTCCCTGCCCAACTGTTTATAATTGATCCCTCCATGCCACACATTGAGGTAGATCTGCTTTTTGCGTCTGATCAGTCCATGGTACAGTGAATCGTCGGATATGATGATTCCTGCGGTAAACTGCAGGTAAAAATGC
>CAJUQU010000214.1 GCA_910588595.1 uncultured Lachnospiraceae bacterium
ACTCCCTGCCGCCATAGGCGATATTGAACGCCTGTCCTGCCGCCTCCCCCGGTGCGAGACATGCTTTCAGGTTCGCCTCGATCACGTTGTCTATATAAGTGAAGTCTCTCGACTGTTTCCCATCGCCGTTGATCGTGGGAACCTCGCCGTCCAAAAGCTGCTTGATAAACTTCGGGATCACAGCCGCGTATGCGCCGTTCGGATCCTGTCTGCGCCCAAACACATTGAAGTAGCGAAGTCCGTACGTATCAAGTCCATAGAGCTTCTTGTAGAGCCTGCCGTACTCTTCATTGGTGCGTTTTGTCAGGGCGTAGGGGGACAGCAGGCTGCCCTCCTGCCCCTCCTTCTTCGGAAGTACAGGGTGATCGCCGTAGACCGATGAGCTCGACGCATAGACAAACTTCTTCACGCCGTTCTGTCTTGCCGCCTCCATCATGTTCAGTGTTCCCATGATATTGTTCTGCTCATAAAATAACGGCATCTCGATGCTTCTGGGAACTGAGCCCCACGCAGCCTGATTCAGCACATAATCCACACCTTCGCACGCCTTCATGCAGGTGTCCAGATCCTTAATGTCCCCTCTGATAAACGAGTAGTTTGACCTGTCCATGAACATCTCCACGTTCTCTTTCCTGCCTGTGGAGAGATCGTCGAGACATCTCACCTGATACCCCATATCCGTCAGCGCCTCGCACAGGTTCGAACCGATAAAACCTGCGCCGCCTGTCACCAGAAACACACTGTCCTTATCAAACTTTAATTCCCTATATCCCATCTTGTCAACCATGCCTTTCCCGATAATAATTTTCCCAAAGTTCCAAAAATCCCGCCATATAAAATAACGGCATGTTGTATATCATATACCTGGATATACACTGTATCATCAGTGCCGTCGCACAGACATTTCCTGCGATCGTGAGCAGGACAACTGCCATAAAGGACGCCGCCATGCTATTTGGACTGCGCTTCCACAGCAGGAGCGTCAGTACCACTGCTGCCGCATAAATAAACAGCGCATACCATGCCAGAAATGTCGTTTCATATGCGACCGTCCTGATAAATCCAAGCACAGCCACATAAAAATAATTGAGTATATATCTGCCGAACACCTGCGGCATCAGTTCTGACGAAAGCTCCGCCGCAACTGCGTCGATCACGATCATCAGTTCCTGGTAGCGGTCCGTGTATACGCCCTGTGTCTCCCCTGCATATCGCTTTGCCGGCTCCCCGAAATAAGTGAAGTTCAGCTCATCGTGACACGCTTCATGATATGCCGCCCTGCCGAGTATGCCGGAGGGCGCATACTTGTAATTCATGCGGTCCGCGTCCGCCCTGTCGTACATCTCATAAAACAATGCCCGCAGCCCGTCATCGGCAATCGCCCCGCCGTCCTCCCGGTCTGCCACATACAAGACATTTGCAAACGACATCGCTTTTCCCGACGCGGTATCCACAAACAACCCCTGCTCACAGTAGTTGTACACATGGATCACAATGCTCCTGCCCGCAAATGCGATGACGACTGCAGCCAGCACTGCGGCAAGCCCCTGCTTTCCGATATTTTCTGCCAGGACAAATGTGTTCTTTTCCTCCTGCGTCCTTTTTGTCACCGCGATGCCATTTTTCACCGCAAGGACATACGCCACCAGGAACCACACGACAAACAGCACCATCATCTGACCGCGGATCAAAGATAATAGCAAAAAGAATGCGAGCGTGCCAAAACTCTTTTTTCCGACAGGCTTTCCCGACCACATCATATCCAGCAGGCTCACGAAGGCAAGCGGGTACAGTGAGAACAGGATCCCCTCCGTCATCAGGGCGTTTGTCAGCACCAGATGCGTGCTCGCAAACATCGGCGTCATAATGTGCGGCACCAGCACGATCCCTGTAAACAGCAGCGAAACGCCCATGTTTAGCCGGAATCTCTTTCGCATGAATGCGATGACGATCGTATTTCCGACCACCGCAAGGACATTCTGAAACAATATGATCAGCCAGTACGGATCCTGTGGGGATATAAAACGGCAGAACTGCATCAGCAGCGCATACACGGGTTCCCGCATGATCATCTGGTTTTCATATTGAAACGTATCGCCCACATATACCGGTTCGCCCGTCAGAAACAGGTATCCGAAAAAAACGGTAAATATGGAAAAAAATAAGCAATTCCTTTTTCGTTCACTCCATTTAATATTTTTCATACACTTCTACTACTCTTCCACCGAGAAATGGTCCCATCGTATCAATCAGTTTGTAGTTTTCTGGCAGAATCAGGCTATAATCCAAATGATGGGCTCCATCCCAGCCCTCCGGAACTGTATCTACCACAAAATGACGGATATCATTCCGTATCGCAACACCGTAGTAACATGATTTCCATGTCTCCTCGCTGCTGCCATGCGTAAATCCTAACGTAATCAGGTAATCAATTGTTTTTTCCAGATTGACTTCATCAAAACTTCCTACATAAAATTTGATATCTCCTTTGCTCAATACCCTGGCTGCCTGAATCGGCTCCTCACCCAGGTCATACCCAATCCTGTCTCCTGCATTGATATGCCGGAGCATCTCGCCAAGTCCGCAGCCGACATCAACAACAACCCCAGCCTCTCTCTGATTTATATATGCTGCAACTTCCTGTAGATATTTTCGAAGTTCATATGGGCTTGTGTGCCATTTTTCAAAATGATATTTTCTGCGCAAATATCGATACCTTAATACTTTACCCCCCCCCCGAGTATGCTGTTTTTAATTCCAACTTCTCCTATCTTTCTAAATATGTGTGCCATTTCGATATTCCTTCCCTTTCTCTAGAGCGTGTCTTAAAATTCATTCGTGTCATCTGTGCGCCTTCAAAGCGACAGTGCATAATACTTACAGTCTCCAATAAAGATACCCTGCGTCGACGTATGCCTTTTTGTCCAGCACACCCTTTAAATCCGTCAGAACTTTCGCCTTGCCAGTATCTGCATAGAGCGCCTCCAAGTCCGCCATATCAAGCGACTTGTAGGACTCGTGCGCCACTGCAAGGATCACCGCGTCGCAGTCCCTGATCTTTGCCATCGGCGTGAACTCGATCCCGTACAGGCGTTTTGCCTCGTCGGCGTCGGCGTCGTCATCCGTCACCTGCGCCGTGATCCCGTACTCTTTCAGTTCATTGTAGATATCAATGATCTTGGTGTTTCTGGTATCAGGACAGTTCTCCTTGAATGTAAAGCCCAGTATCGCTACTTTGGCACTCTTTACCGGAATGTCCGCCTTGATCAGGTTCTTGACTAGGTTCTCAGCCACATACTTGCCCATGTCATCGTTGATGCGGCGCCCGGAAAGAATGATCTGCGAGTGATAGCCCAGCTGTTCCGCCTTGTAGGTCAGATAATACGGATCGACGCCGATGCAGTGTCCGCCCACCAGTCCCGGCTTGAAATTCAGGAAATTCCACTTCGTGCCCGCCGCCTCCAGTACGGACTTGGTGTCGATCCCCATCCTGTTGAAAATAATGGACAGCTCATTCATGAATGCTATGTTGATGTCTCTCTGACTGTTCTCGATCACTTTCGCCGCCTCTGCGACCTTGATGGACTCCGCCCTGTAGACACCCGCTTCGACTACAAGCTCATACACATGCGCGATCTCGTCTAATGTCTCCTCGTCCATACCGGAAACGATCTTTGTGATCGTCTCTAGGCGGTGTACCTTGTCCCCCGGATTGATACGCTCTGGAGAATAACCGATCTTAAAGTCAACACCGCACTTTAGCCCGGACTCATCCTCGAGGATCGGCACACAGATCTCCTCTGTGACGCCAGGGTATACCGTCGACTCGAACACAACGATGGAACCCTTGGTAAGATTCTGCCCCAGGATACGGCTGGCGCCCTCAACAGGCGTCAGATCCGGCGTGTGGTCATCATTGACCGGTGTCGGGACCGCCACGATATGGAACTTTGCCTCCCGCAGCTTAGAAGCGTCCGCGGTAAACTCCACCTTCGTGTTTCTGATCACCTCGTCCCCAACCTCGTTCGTGGGATCCACACCCGACTTGTAGAGGTTGATCTTTTCCGCATTCAGGTCAAAGCCCACGACCTTGATCTTCCTCGCAAAGGCAACCGCGATCGGCATTCCCACATAGCCAAGCCCCACCAGTGACAATTTCTCTTTTCCACTCAAAATGTCTTCGTATAAGCTCATCTTTTATCTCCTTCTGTCTTTCTTGATCTACTATTCTATTACAATCCTGCAAGCTCATCCCTGTACGCCTGCAGGACGATGTTCCTGTCAAAATGTTCTTCCACCCATGTTCTTCCAGCCCTTCCCATACGCTCCCGTTCCGCACAGGACAATGCCAGCATTCTTTCCATGGCTGAAACCAGGGCATCCACGCTCTTTATGGCAAAGCCAAAGCCGCTCTCCCCCTCGGAAAAAGTTTCCACACAGCCGCTGATCCGGCTTGCAAGCACCGGTCTGCCACAGGCGGAAGCCTCCAGAAGCACATTGGAAAGCCCCTCATGGTAGGACGGATGCACAACAATATGGCTCTGCGCCATGACTTCCCCCACGTTGTCGATGTGCCCGAAATACCGAATGGTCCCATCGTTTTCAAGCTCCTGGATCAATGGCTCATACTGCGCCCTTGACTCCTCCTCATACTCGCCGACCAGCCAGAATTTTGTTCGAACATTTGTTTCTCTTTGCCTGTCCATGATCACTCTGGCTGCCTCGAGATACTCCTCGATCCCCTTGTCTTTCATGATACGGATCACTGCCAGAAAAATGATCCCCTCTGTCTCCGGCGGATATTTTTCATATGAATGTTCTTTCAGATTGACACCGGACCCCGGCAGCAGCCTGCTATTGTGCACAGCGATCCGATGACGATTCATGAAATCCCGGTTTTTCGCGTTCTGGAAAAAGACTCTCCTCGCCTTTTTCATGGATATCCTGTAAAATCGAAGCAGGATCCTGCAGAGCATCCCCCCGTCCTCAATGGCAGTTCCAAGACCTGTCACATTGCACAGATACGGCACTCTCCTGAACCTGCATGCAAGTCCTCCGTAAAGGTTTGGCTTGATTGTGTAGGTCAGGACCACATCCGGCTCATACTTCCCCAGCAGCTTTAGATATGTCCGGAAGAGTCCCAGATCCTTTACAGGATTGTTCCCCCTTCTCTCAAACGGTGTCTCTATGATATGGATTTCCCTGTCACATGATGTCATGCCATCATGTGGGATGACATCATGTGGCATGACATCATGTGGCATGACATCATGTGTCATGACATCACACCGCAGGGATCTGAGTTTGTCCACATTTTCGTCCGGAGGCAGGGAGACATACACCGTATGCCCCTCCTCCATGAATGCCAGCAGCAGCTCTTTTCGAAACAGCCAGAGTCCGTTGGCATAATTCGTCAGAATCAATATCTTCATATGCTTTTTCATATCGTTGTCATCTCAGACTGTATCTCATCCAGCTTCTTGATCACCACGCTGTCGTACATCATCATGACAATTTCCTCATCGTACTTTCCTATATGGTCGGTGTTGGCAGTTTTTTCCTTTACATTATGATAAATAAACGCAGGAAAGTCAACCCCTGCTCCGTACGCGTGCAGATATGCGCCGCCAAATCTTGGATTGATCTCCGATAGATAGTATCTCCCATCCTGGTAAAACAAATCCATGTCCAGTGGACCGTTGAAGCGAAATGCTTTCAATGCCTCCTTCACAAATGCAAACAGCCTCTCGTCCTTAAAGGAGATGGTCTTGTTCGCTCCGCCGATCGTTGTCGATATCTTTTTCTTGGAAAATATAGCGACCGGTTCATGGCTGACCGTATCGACATAGACATCCGCATCCATGTCCTCCCCGGTCATCAGCTCCTGTATGATCAGCGAAGGGTCCGACGCCGTGACTTCCTCGAGCATCTCGCACGTGTCCACGCGCCGGGCACCGACACTGCCGCTGCCGGTCCTCGGCTTGACAAATACCGGAAATCCGATCTTCCCTTCATCGTACGCTGCCTTAAACTCCGCAAAACTCCCGTACGTCTGTATGGTAGGGATCCCTTTTTCAACGAGGAATCTTGCCATCTCATACTTGTCAAAGCAGAGTTCTGCCGTCTCCTGATAAGGAGCGAGCACTGTGATATCAAGCGCCTCAAACGCCTCCCTGTTCGCCGCCAGAATGGCGATCTCCGGATCGATCAGAGTCGTGACGGCATCAATGCGCTCCTTTTTGCATATTTCCAGGATCATCGGAATGTACGCAGGATCGCGGATCAGCGGCACCTGGTAACTGACATCTGCAAACTCCAGCGCGGGTGCGTACGGACTGTTGTCCGTCACGACCAGCTTTACTTTATCGCCCAGTGTTTTCCTGAAATCCTTCAAAAGCTCGCAGCGTCTTCCCACACTGCAGAATAATAGATTCATATCTATACCCTCCTGTCCCCCTCTGTTTTGTTATCTGTTCCTGTAAATGCCTCCATCGTGGCGTCCGTCGCACTGTTGATATCACTGTGGCGGAATACTACCGCGACTGTCTGGAACAAGATCTTCAAGTCCATCAAAAAGGATATATGATTTACATAGTACACATCATACTCAAAGCGCTGCTCCCAGGTGATCGTATTTCTGCCGTTCACCTGTGCCCAGCCTGTAAGCCCCGGCTTCACGTCATGCCTGTGACGCTGAAATTCATTGTACAGGGGCAGATACTTGACCAGGAGCGGTCGCGGTCCGATCAGGCTCATATCGCCTTTTAAGATATTCCACAACTCGGGAAGCTCATCAAGGCTCGTCGCCCGCAGCGCCTTTCCAAATCTTGTCAGCCGTACTTCATCGGGAAGCAGTTCACCGTCAGCACCGCGCTCGTCCGTCATGGAACGAAATTTGCAGAGTTTAAATACCTTCTCGCGATACCCTGGTCTGTCCTGATGAAAAATGACCGGCGAGCCGAGCTTTACGCGCACCAGCAGCGCGACGATCAGC
>CAJUQU010000215.1 GCA_910588595.1 uncultured Lachnospiraceae bacterium
AGCACAGGAGCGTCCGTTTCCGGACACTGGGATGTTATCCCCTGACAGGCGGTGTCGAGTCGGCGGCAGACACGCTGGAGGATATCGTGAGGGAGACGCTCGGTGCCGTGACATCGGAGCGGACGAGCCGCGTGATCGACCATGAGGCAGCCAGGAGCATGGAACGGCGCAAGAGGGAGGGGTATTTCTGATATGTGTGCAAAGAGGAACAGCAGCGGTCTGCTGAAATTTATCACCTGCGGCAGTGTGGATGACGGGAAATCGACACTCATCGGACATATGCTGTACGACGCCAAACTTCTGTTTGCGGACCAGGAGCGTGCACTGGAGCTGGACAGCCGTGTGGGGAGCCGCGGGGGCGGGATCGACTATTCTCTCCTGTTGGACGGATTGATGGCGGAGCGTGAGCAGGGTATCACGATCGACGTGGCGTACCGGTATTTCACGACGGAGCACAGGAGCTTTATCGTGGCGGATACCCCCGGACACGAGGAATACACGAGGAACATGGCAGTAGGAGCCTCTTTTGCAGACCTTGCGGTGATCCTGGTTGACGCCTCGCAGGGGATCCTGACGCAGACAAGACGTCATGCAAGGATCTGCGCATTGATGGGGATCCGGTATTTCGTGTTTGCGGTCAACAAGATGGACCTGGTCCGCTATGACCGGAAGGCGTACCAAAAGATTGAAAAAGAGGTCAGAAAGCTTGCGGTCGATCTGGAACTGTATCATACAGAGATCATTCCTGTCTCTGCAACGGAGGGGGATAATGTCACACTAAAATCAGGGCGTATGCCATGGTACAGCGGGAAGACCCTGCTGGAATATCTTGAGTCCGTGGATGTGGATGACGGCGCCAAAGAGCAGGGATTTGTAATGCCGGTCCAGAGGGTATGCAGACCGAATGCAGATTTTCGCGGGTTCCAGGGGCAGGTGTCATCAGGGAGCATTTCTGCAGGGGATGAGATCACAGTGCTGCCAAGTGGCGAGAGGGCATGTGTGCAGTCGGTCTTTCTGGCAGACAAAAATGTGCAGGAGGCGCACAGAGGGCAGACACTGACAGTACAGTTAAACCGTGAGGTGGATGTGTCACGAGGATGTGTTCTGGTCAGAGGAACGCAGCTGAAGGTCAGCAGGATGTTCACGGCATCGATCCTCTGGATGGATGATGTGGAATTAGTACAGGGTAAAAATTTTCTGATAAAGATCGGCACAAAGATGCTGCCCGCCACAGTGATGGCTGTCAAGTACAAGGTTGATATCCATTCTGGTGAAAACCTTGCGGCATCACAGTTATATAAAAATGAGATCGCTGTCTGTGACATTGCCATGGCGGAGGATGCCGTCTATGACGTATTTGCCGCACACAGGGATCTGGGGTGTTTCATATTGATCGACCGCATCACGAACATGACATCAGCCTGCGGTGTGATCGAACATTCCCTGCGGCGGGCTGACAACCTGACCTGGCAGAAGCTGGACGTCACGCGTGACACGCGCGCTGCCAGAATGGGGCAGAAGCCTGTAACACTGTGGTTTACCGGGCTTTCCGGGGCAGGAAAGTCAGCGCTGGCAAACGAGGTTGAGAAGGCGCTGAATGTCCAGGGTAACTACACTATGCTCCTGGACGGCGACAATGTGCGGATGGGACTGAACCAGAACCTTGGTTTTGAGGAGAAGGACAGGATCGAGAATATCCGCAGGGTGGCGGAAGTGGCAAAGCTTATGAATGATGCCGGGCTGATCGTGCTCACATCGTTTATCTCTCCGTATGAAAGTGACAGGGCGCGGGCGCGGGAGATCATCGGCAGCACCAATTTTATAGAGATCTATGTGAGTACGCCTTTGAAAGAGTGCGAGAGACGTGATGTGAAAGGGCTGTATAAGAAGGCGAGAAACGGCCTGATCCCCAATTTTACCGGAATCTCAAGTCCCTATGAACCGCCTGCCTGTGCCGAGGTGGAGATCGATACGAGCCGGTATGCGCTGGAGGAGGCGGTTGACCATGTGCTGAGGGAGATCCGGAAATATCTGTGAGGAAAGCATACAGGGAGGCGTCTGGTCATGGATGAAGAAGATCCGGAAATAGTGTGAAAAAGAGCATTTCACCATCCTGAATTGAACGCCTGCTGAAGCAGGCAGATGGGAGTTAGCGTGAGGAAATCGTACAGGGGCGACATCAACAGGTGGTATCACAGAAGCGGAGGGACGTAATGGCTAAGAAGGTACAAAGGACATATCAGCAGGATATCGTGGGGGATGGGATCTCCTCCATACAGAAGGTCAGGGAACCGCACAGGGAGAGATCAGGGAAGGGCATAAAGTATGTACTGATAGGTGTCTGCACACTGTTCTTATCAGTGATGCTGCTGCTTCCTTTGACTGTAGTCGTAACCAACGCCCTGCGCGACGGCTGGGAGGCATACAGGGAGGCAGTGTTTGATGAGTATACCATCAAGGCTTTACAGCTTACACTGCTTGCGGCAGTAACGGCGGTGGCAGTTAATACCATATTTGGTCTTTTTGCATCTTACCTGTTATCGAAGTATTATTTCAGGGGGCGCCGGATCCTTGCCGCACTCATAGACATTCCATTTTCAATATCGCCGGTCATAGCGGGACTGGTGTTCATACTCACGTTTGGAAATGTCGGTTGGATGGGGGATTTTTTGAAATCCCATGACATAAAGATCGTGTTTGCCGTGCCAGGCGTGATACTTGCTACAATATTTGTCACATTTCCGTTTGTGTTCCGTGAACTTTTGCCGGTCATGAACACAAACGGAAACGATGAGGAGGAAGCGGCAGCACTGATGGGAGCCGGCGGTTTTACCATTTTTCGCAGGATCACGCTCCCCCACATCAGATGGGCGCTGCTCTATGGTGTGATCCTGTGCGCTGCGCGGGCACTCGGGGAGTTCGGTGCTGTATCCGTGATTTCTGGGCATTTGCGTGGAAAGACAAACACGCTCCCTCTCCATGTGGAGATCCTTTACAATGAGTTCAACACGACAGCAGCTTTTGCGGTATCATCGATCCTGGTGGTTCTGGCAGTGCTGATCCTGATCGCCAGGAATATCGTGGAGTGGAAAAGAGATCGATAGAAAATGGGAGCAGAGCATCATGTATATACAGATGGAACATATTTACAAGACGTTCGACGGGTTCCGTGCCTCATGCGACGTGAGTTTCGGTGTGGAAAAGGGACAGCTGGCGGCATTGCTCGGACCGAGCGGGAGCGGGAAGACTACAATATTGAGAATGATAGCGGGACTGGACATGCCGGATTCCGGGGACATTGCGATCAATGGCATACGCGTCAATGATATTCCGGGAAGTAAGCGTGGGATCGGTTTCGTGTTCCAGAATTATGCACTGTTCCGCTACATGACAGTGGCGGACAATATTGCGTTCGGGCTGGAAGTGCAGAGAAAAAGTAAGAAGGAGATCAAAAGCAGGGTAGAGGAGCTTCTGGAGCTGGTTTCCATGAAGGAACTGGGAAAGCGTTATCCGCACCAGCTGTCAGGAGGACAGCGGCAGCGTGTGGCATTTGCGCGTGCACTTGCCCCAAACCCGCAGCTTCTTTTGCTGGACGAGCCATTTGCGGCAATTGATGCGAAAGTGCGTAGGGAACTCAGGACGTGGTTAAAGGAGATGATCAACAGGGTAGGGATCACAAGCATCTTTGTGACACATGACCAGGAGGAGGCGATGGAAGTTGCGGATACCATAATCATCACGAACCAAGGCAGGATCGAGCAGATCGGAACGCCAAACGAGATATGCCGGCACCCGCAGACGGATTTTGTCAAAGATTTCATAGACATAGCGCGGTATGAGGCGCTTTTTGAAAATTACAATTGTTGACGCTGGCTGTAAAAGGTGTATAATAGAGAAATAGGTGAATACAAATATTGAAGCATATAACGGGGGATTCGGAATGAGATCGGAGGACAGGATAAAATACGCAAAACGCGCGTTGGTTGGCACTGCATTAGGCGATTGTTTTGGACAGACTTTTTTTATTCCTGACGAAATGGCTTGCCAAAAGATAAAAAACAGAGAGATTTTGGACGAGCCATGGCATTTTACGGATGATACCGTGATGGCAATCGGGATCTACCGTATCCTCGAAACGTATGGGGAAATTAACCAGGATGCATTGGCGAGGGTCTTTGCGGAGAATTACGCAATAGACTGGCACCGGGGATATGGAGCAACAGCACATTCTATACTGCGCAGTATTGGAGAGACTTTTTTTATTCCTGACGAAATGGCTTGCCAAAAGATAAAAAACAGAGAGATTTTGGACGAGCCATGGCATTTTACGGATGATACCGTGATGGCAATC
Source organism: uncultured Lachnospiraceae bacterium (assembly GCA_910588595.1). Classification (GTDB taxonomy): domain Bacteria; phylum Bacillota; class Clostridia; order Lachnospirales; family Lachnospiraceae; genus COE1. Next base: position 4,352 of record CAJUQU010000215.1, read on the forward strand.
GGGATCTACCGTATCCTCGAAACGTATGGGGAAATTAACCAGGATGCATTGGCGAGGGTCTTTGCGGAGAATTACGCAATAGACTGGCACCGGGGATATGGAGCAACAGCACATTCTATACTGCGCAGTATTGGAGAGGGACAAAATTGGCAGGAAGCTGCATCAGTAGTGTTTGACGGAATGGGTTCCATGGGCAACGGCGGTGCAATGCGCGCTGCACCTATAGGTGCATATTTTGCAGATGATCTGGACAAGGTTCTCTACTATGCCAAGGCATCTGCCGAAGTGACGCATGCGCATATCGAGGGAATCGTAGGTGCAATGGCTGCTGCAGTGGGCGCGGCATTACTGCTGAATAAAAAGCTGGGGTGTTATTCCGGAGAGGGAGAGGCATTTTTGCGCGATGTTGCAGACAAATTGCCGGAAAGTGATACCAAATATAAAATATTGTCTGCAGTTTCCATCAAAAAAGAGAGCAGTATGGATTTTGTCGTTTCCGCGCTTGGAAATGGGATCAGGCTGACTGCGCAGGATACCGTTCCGCTCTGTCTCTGGTGTGCGGCATATTTTTATACTTCAATAGAGGATGCATTGTGGACAGCGGTTTCAGCGTTGGGAGATCGAGATACCATATGCGCCATCGTGGGTGGAATGGTTGCTCTTTTTGCGGATGAGATCCCGCAGAAGTGGTTCGGTTATATGGAGCATCCTGAAAATTCTGTTTTTATGAACAATAGACAGGAAAAATTCTAGATTCAAAAAATTTCTGCATGAGAAATATTATATTAAGGGAACAGACAAGAAGAGGTATTTCAAAATATATTGTTTTGTGATACCTCTTACTCTGTTTTATCATCTTGCACAGGCGGATCTGCTGATCAACTTAATCATTGCGAACTTTGTTGAAATATGGTATGATATAGACTATCGGTCAGAAAGCGAGATTAAAGAGAGAAAATGGAGATGAAAGCTTATGTACTTTGAGCTTACAGCATCGCTGATGTGTGCCAACTATGGCCATTTGGAGAAAGAGATCAGGGAGTTGGACGAGGGTGGAATCGATTCTTTCCATATAGATATCATGGATGGACGGTATGTGCCGAATTTTGCCATGTCGCTAAACGATATGAAATACATAGCCAGCGCGACTAAAAAGCCGTTGGATGTGCATCTGATGATCGAGCATCCCAACAATAACGTCCAGCTCTTTTTAAATAATCTAAGGCGCGGTGATACCGTGTACATCCATCCGGAGGCGGAATACCATCCTTCCACGACCTTGCAGAAGATCATTGACGCGGGGATGATTCCGGGGATCGCCATCAATCCGGGGACAAGTGTGGAGACAGTCTATGAGATGCTTCGCATCGTAAAAAAGGTCTTGGTCATGACAGTCAATCCGGGCAATGCAGGTCAGATGTATATGCCCTATGTCGGGAAAAAGATCAAAAGACTGCTGACATTGAAGGAAGAGATGCAGTTTCAGCTATATTGGGACGGTGCCTGCAGCGCGGATAAGATCCTGAAGTTCGCACCGATGGGGATGGACGGTTTTGTGCTTGGCACAACGCTCCTCTTCGGGAAAGGACGGCCATACGGGGAAGTGATCCGGGAGATCCGCCGGTATTGTGATTTGATTGAATGAGTTATTAAGGAAGTGGAACAATGGGTGACAACAGGGAAAAGCCGGAATATCTGGAATTTTCTTGTCAGAGTATAGAATTCAATACAGAGCCAGGTGAGATTGTTGAGGACAGCTTTACCATACATGCCGCTGACAAGTATGCGGAGGGGAAGCTGTATTCTTCTGATACGCGGATGAGGCTGTACGAGATTGAATTTCATGGGGCGGAGACACGTATCGAATACTGCTTTGACGGGACTTCTGTCGAGGCGGGCAGCATTGTCAAGGGCGAGTATGTGATCATCAGCAACCGCGGTGAGTATGTGATACCCTACAGGATCAATGTGCAGTCGCCGCAGCTTCAGAGTTCTCTCGGGAATATCAGGAATCTGTTTCATTTCACGAATCTGGCACAGACAAGCTGGGAGGAGGCAGTCGAACTGTTTTATTCCCGGAATTTCGCTTCCTTATTGCAGAAAAGTGACAAAAATGCATACCTGTCCTATATAGGGCAGTCACGCTATGAGGGCAATGAGCAGAATGTCGAGGAATTTCTGATAGAAGTCAGCAAAAAAACGCCTATCATATACAGCTTTGACATCGAAGGATTCATACTCGAAGATATACAGGACAGCATCACAAAGAGTATTGTCATCACAAAGAGTGGGTGGGGATACAGCTTTGTCAATGTGTGGGTCAAAGGGGAATTTATCAGTACAGACAGGCAGTTTCTGAGCAGTGGGGACTTTATCGATAACAAGTGTGATTTTACGATCTATATCGATGCCTCAAAACTCCATGACGGTGTGAACAGCGGGGCGGTTGTTTTTTCTGATGCGTGCAATGAGTATACGGTTCCATTTGATATATTGATAGAGGAGGAACCGGAGAAAAGGACAGACAGCAAGAAACAAAGACAGGCATTGTGCAATCTGGTGAACGGCTATGTAGACATGCGGCTGAACCGTTTGTCCATGACACAGTGGAT
>CAJUQU010000216.1 GCA_910588595.1 uncultured Lachnospiraceae bacterium
GCAGTACCTGCTCAGTTTAAAGGGACTGCCTACAACGTCTTTGAGGAAAATATCAAGAAGCTTCTGGCAGAGGGATTTTACCGTATTCCCGACTTAAACCTGCGTGTTGGCTATAAGGACGGAATGTTGCAGGATCTTCCGAATGAGGACATCATGCACAACAGCTTTGATCAAATGGCATAAAAACAGTAAAAGTAGAAAGATGAAAACGAAATTGATAATAAGAAAATAGAATGGGGAAAAGCCAGAAGGAGGAGACGACGGATGATTAGAGTAGGAAACCGCACGATGGAGGTCTATATGTCCAGTGAGCTAAATCCACGAAATCGGGGAAGTGTACAGTGTTCCACGAACAATACAGACAAAGCTGTCAGGGAAAATCGGGATACAGTCGAGATACATGATTTACATGCAATGGATATTGCTTCATTTATGGATATTAAAAATAAATTTGATATTATGTTATCAAAATCAACACACTGTAGCATAGAATATCTTAGTTCTTATTACTATCAGGAATTACAGCGCGAAGTAGCAGACTATATTGGCAACGTTGGGTATAGTCAGGGCTATTATGGATTTGAAGATTCTATGGCATCGACAATGCACGCATATTCTGTCCTGCATCAGCAAATCGTACAGGGGTATCGGGATGGAACAAGGGAGTTATATGTATATGATAATAAAGCGACTGATGGCATTCGTTTGCTGACACAGGAAGAAGAGCTGGAAAATCTGAATCGGGCTTACGATGAGCTGATCGAATGGAATGTGGGATGTGCCAAAGGCCGATATAATCCTGAAAGGTTCAAAGAAAGATTGAATAAGAAGGAGTTAGATGATTTGTATTATACCTATGATGTCAATCAGGCAGGCAGTTATATCCGAAAATCCTATCAGGAGTTCCGGTCACGCTATTTGGCAGAATATGAGAAAAGCGGAGGGAAAATCAATATAAAATCTCTGTTTATGTCTGCTCTAAACAATGAAAATCAAGGGATACATGATTTCTGCAAAGTGCTTTTTGGGAAAACGAAGGGAACATCAATAGAGCCGCTATAAAAGAATAATCCTATGTATTCGGATAGCAGTCTGTTTGACAAAGGATTTGTTCGTCTTTACGCCTGTTTTCTATTTTTATAAGATGGGAAACAGGCGTAAGTTTTTGTGAGTTATACGTATGAGGTCTTTTTTGAATTTTTATTTTAAACCTATTTTTTGAATCTGTTTTTGCCTGTTACTGGAACGGAGTGAACAGTATCAAGGAGATTGCGCAAAACTATATTACGCGTAAATTTTATAGACAGGGAGTATATAAAATGCTATGCTTGTTTCAGAGAACAGGTAGTTGGGATATTATGATGAAAAGGAGAGATGCAATGCAAAAGAAACTGTTTGCCGAGGTTGAAGGAAACTATGTGCGTCCGTTTTGCGCTATTCCAAAGTATGCGATTGTGACTCTTCAAATATACAAGCTTGACACGGATGAGATTCTATTTGAAAATCATTGTCCGCATGAACGGCTTCCCGAACGATTTGCAGAAGGTGTAGAAGAAGGCGTGCGTTTTTTCGCATCAGAGAATAACATTCAGGGCATTCAAGTGGAGCTCTTGGACGGGGGCTGGCATGAGTCCGATTCGCATCAAAGAGATTTTATGCTTGCAGCAATGTTCGCATTGCTCAAGGTATTTCCGAAATAAGATTGGAGGATAAGTATGGACATTTGTGTGGAGGCTATATTATACGAGCAGAAATCTGTTTTAATACAGATGTTGGAATTGTATCAATATGATTTTTCAGAATTTTCAGATGATGACATAAACGAATACGGATATTTTGGATATGCGCATATTGATGATTATTGGAATGAAGAGGGCAGACATCCTTTTTTTATCAGGGTAAATGGAAAACTTGCGGGACTGGTCTTAGTACGTTCCTGCTGTGAACATAATACTCTGCCAAACCCTCATTGCATAGCTGAATTTTTTGTAATGAAGAAATACAGACAAAAAGGTGTTGGTACCTGCCCAAAACTTTTGGCGTAAGGTAGTGGTACATTGTGGTACAATAAAATCGCAAGTGGATAGAGTTGTCTGGTCAGGAAAAGCTTTTTTGGAGGGGACGCATGATAAAAAAGAAGTTATGCTGTATATTGGCTGAGGGAAGCATACTTATGGGATTATGCTGTGCATGTGCTGGCAGCCAGAACGCGGAGATCACTGAGAAACAATTGGAGAGTACACCAATAGAGACTGCTGCATCAGATGCGGCGGAAATTAAAACAGATGTCGAATCAGATATCGAAACAGATGTCGAAACAGATGTCGAAATAGATGCGACAGCGGACGCGGCTGTTGCCCCCGACTTGAACAGAAATGGGATTCCTGAGGAAGTGCGCCTGACAGCGCTGGAGGACGGGCAGGGTCAGCAGCTTGAAATATGGGAGAAGGACGAGTTGATTGACCGTGAAGTGGGCGGCTTTGCACATACAGGCTGGACGAGTGTATTTTTGTGTACCTTAAATGGAGAGGACTATCTTCTGCGGTACCATCCAACGATGTATCAGGGCGTTGGCATGTACGACTATTCACTTTCCACCTTGATAGAAAATAAGAAGACTGTAGTGCAGCAGAATCATGTTCAATTTGATATCAATTTTGGCTCTCCTGCGCACAATGGTTTTGACCCAGAGGAAATTGGCGCTTTTATGGAGGAGATCAACGCATTGCTCTCCAACAGCGTAGTGCTGCTCAATACCGACAGCGATTTACAGGGAACTTTTGAGAAAGAGGGACGGCTTTATGACAGTCTGTGGTGGCTGGATAACCAAGAGCCAGTGTTTGCCAGGGAGCAGAAGAAATCCATGTTGGAGAATCTAAAGGATTTTCAAGCTGCAATGAAAGCGGTTCAGCCTCCAGCCGTAATAGAGGAGGTGGAGGCGCTGCCGATCACAGAACCCTTGGAACTGTTGTTTTACAGCGGTGCAGGGGGATGGATGACTTCCCTTGCGTTAAACCCAGACGGCAGCTTTGTGGGGGAGTACTCCGATGCGAACTGTGACACGGTTTATGTCTGTCAATTTCATGGGCAGTTTGGGAACGTGGGAAAACTCACAGATGCTTCTTGGCTGCTGACAATGGAAGAGCTTGTTCTGGATACTGGTCATGAGCTCGGAGAACAATGGGATGTGACAGAAGAAGGCTACACAATCCATTATATTGCCAGTGATCCGTATGGTTTTGACGGTATGGACTGGACAGCCCTCGAGTCTGGCGCACAATTTATCCTCTATAGTCCGAAAGCTGCTGGGCACGAGCCGGGAACAGAGCTTTACGGTGCAGTAGAGTTTCAGTCTTGGATGCATGAGCGTAGGGAATTTCTCAGTGAGGACGATGTTTTAGGCTGCTGGGGGCTGCAAAATATGGAGACAGGGTGCGGATTTTTTGAGAGTACCGACACATAGCAATGCATAAGGCAGCGCCTTTTATATTGATACACACGGACGCGGAAAGGAAATATGCGATATGGAGGGATTTATAATAGCATGATAGATTTTCCGAGAGCTGTCTGTGGAAATCCGTTAGAATGAGTTTGGCGATTAATGCACCGTTCTGGGTGGCGATCAATGTCAATGGGAAGCAACTATGCAGTGCAGAGAAGGTATGCGCCTGTATTTTAGAAAATTGTCTGGAATGAAATCGGCATACTATGTTATAATGGGAGTACGAAGAAACTGTGCAGAAAGTCCTTGCAGCATGAAGCAGTTGATGAAAATCTGCTGTACGAAACGATAGATAAAAGGGCAGAGGGGATATTGATTTGGAGATTGAAAACAGAACACAGTGGCATCCGGCATTTTGCAGTACAATAGAATTGGAACTGATGGAAAATGAAAAGGGTCTTGCCTATGACCCGGAGTATTATCTGAGCAGGGAGCCGCTGCGGATTGACTTGCTCATTATTAAGAAGAAACCGGAAGAGGTTATTAAAAACGAAATCGGGTCATTTTTCCTGGGACACAATATAGTGGAGTATAAGTCACCGGATGACAGCATGAATATAGATACATTTTATAAGGTGCTCTCTTATGCCTGTTTATATAAGGCAGACACAGGCGCAGTGGATGAAATTCTGGACACAGATATCACAGTCTCTCTGATTCGTGAGCAGAAGCCCATGAAACTTTTGGGACAACTGGAGAGGAAATATCGGGTCAAACAGGAGAGAAAAGGAATATACCGCATATATGACATGATTTTCCCAATGCAGGTCATAGTGACAAAGGAACTAGAGGAAAGCCGGCATGTCTGGCTGAAGTCACTGACACGCAGCATGAACATTGCGCAGGCAGAGCGGCTCTTGGACAGTTATGACAGACTGGAAGGGGAGGAAGAGCGTGCGAAGGCAGGCGTTGTCGTGAATCTTGTGTCAGATATCAACAACGAAATATTTGAAAAGATTGTTAGTGGAGGTGATCGGATGAGCGAAGCATTAAAGAGAATGATTTTGCCGGAGTTTGGTGAACTCAAGGATTTGCTTGCAGATAAGGATGCGGAAATTGCAGATAAGGATGCAAAGCTTGCAGATAAGGATGCGGAAATTGCAGAATTGAAGCGTTTGCTGGCTGAAAGGGAGGTACACAAGTGAAAAATAATCTGAAAAAACTAACGAAAGAAAACTTGCTGCAAATTATCTTGGATATGAATACGTTTCTGTCAAAAGAGCAGCAGCGGCAGATGGAAAACCTGATCGCACAGTACACGTCGGGCAGCGTGAAAGCTCAAACCAAAGAGAAAACAGTGCGCATGTCTCAGGAATTTGTAGATGAAAAGATGAGACAGCTAAAGATCTGGATGAACCAGATTGATGAAGGTGAGCTGACGCTTGATGTGGAGGAATACGAGGATTATTCCGAGGACTACTGGGACAGGGATTGGGTGACAGAGTACTATGACAATCAGGGAATCGGGGATAAGCTTCTGTATGCAATACAGCTTGCGAAGGACTGCGTGGACGACTGCCGGTATCAGGAAGCAAACTTCATCTATGAGTGGCTGTGGGCGATGGAGGTGTGTGCAGAAAGCGAGTACTCCGAAGAATGTGACCCGGCTGATTTACAGGATTTGATAGAACACGACATTATCAGAACAGACCTCAAACAACTGGCTTTGCTGACGCTCTATGCAGCGTATCAGGCACTTGATGCGGACAGGCGCGCAGAGAATTTGTACCTGTATTTTTCACACAGGGCATTTCAGGACCTGCATCTTGAGGATATGCTGCAAGTAGGACGTGAAGAGCTTGCGGAGACAGCGCGCTTCTGGGCAGATTGGATTACACTTTTAAAGAACGAGGAAGGAGATGTGGAGGCACGGCTCTTACAGGAGGCAGTTTTGTATCAGGGGGGCGTCGAGCGTCTCGTCGCCGTGGCAGAGGAAGTCTGCAATCTCCATCCATCTCTGTATCTGGCCGCCATGGAGGCATATCATAAGCGTCATGAATATGAACAGATTGAGAAAATCGCAGAGACAGCATTGATAAAGATAAATAAGAGGCTGAAAATCAGAGGGGACATTGCGCTGAAAGCAGCATATGCCGCCTCCTGCCTGTCACACGATGAACAAATGATGCGGTTCTGCTGGGAATGTTTTTGCTCGGATTCGACGGTTCGAAATTATCTGCGTCTGTTTGGCACAAAGGAGATGGCACAGCAGTATGGAATGCGGGGAAAGGAAGTGCTGTTTTCCGGGCTAAAAGGTGAGGAGAGATATCAAATCAGAAACAAAGAGCTCTGCCAGAATCAGATTGGCAAATGGAACTATTATGAGCTTTGTTTTTATACGGGCGATTTTGGCACCGCGAAACAGGCATCAAAAAATCCGTCGGGGTCACTGGGTTGGAGTTCCAGTTTTATTGACCGCGGAATCCGGCTGTTTCTTTTGTATTTATATGAAAATCCGCAGCCGTCAAAGGCCGCTTCGAGCGTCGCGCAGCAGGTCGGTTTTGTGGACGATCCGCGCTCCTATGCTTCCATGCATTTTGAAAGTGCTGTAGCTGAGGAGAGCCGCGCACGCAAGGTAAGTATATTTTGGAATTATTTCCAGCGGTGGAAGCAGTATTTTCCAATGGAGCAGAACGAGAGAAAAAAATATCTTGCGTGGGCAGAAAAAATTGTGTACAGCAGGGCAGATGCCATTGTCAGCGGTCAGCACAGAAGCCATTACCACGAAGTCGCAGTACTGCTTGCGCTGACAGCAGAGAATAAGGAAGCGATGGGAGTACAGGGGGCAAGGCAGGAAATCTTTGCACAGTACAGGAAAAAGTTTCCGCGACATTCTTCATTTCAGGGAGAAATGAAGAGCTATTTTGGCTTGAAATAAATTCGCTACATATTGCATGCCAAGTCAATGCGGTATCCAGCTTCCCCGGCATATTCGCACAATGTTTTGAATGAATCCCGGCGGCAGGCGAACATGACATAGCTGTCGCTGCCAATATCAATGGCAGCGATGCACATGTCCTGCGGCTGCCAGTTCTGGTCTATGGTTTCGCACCAGTCTGTAATCTCGTCCTCCTCATCAAACCAGTCAGGCTCAAGGGGAAGATTTTCGTTCCTGACGCCCTTTAGTACTTTGATACAGGCAAGCACCTCGTCTAGTTCTTCTTTGTAATCGCACTCATAGACATAGCCATGCTCGATTAGGCTGTCCACCATGCCAATCCACCGAATTTTGTCGATGTCGCGTTCTTCCTCCATACCGCGGTTTTCGTAGTTTTCTAGGTGCTTATGAAAATAGTTCGAAGTATGAATGAGACATTCGCTGATTTCCGATAGGAGTTTGGCATCTGCATTCGAGATTTCCGCAGCGATCTTGTAAATTGGGCTGTTATCTGGGCTTTCCATAAAGAAAACTCCGGCATAACCTGCCGTACCATGGATGCCGCCAGTTCCAGCTTGGAT
>CAJUQU010000217.1 GCA_910588595.1 uncultured Lachnospiraceae bacterium
GGATGAAGTTACGGAGCACATAATGGATGCTGGGATCGAGGCTCAGATCGACGGGCGGGTAAAGCATTTTTTTAGTATATATAAAAAAATGAAGAATCAAGGAAAGACCATCGACCAGATCTATGATCTGTTTGCGGTGCGCATCATCGTCGATTCGGTCAAGGACTGTTATGCCGCGCTCGGCGTGATCCATGAGATGTATAAGCCGATGCCCGGCAGATTCAAGGATTACATTTCCATGCCAAAGGCAAACATGTATCAGTCGCTTCACACGACGCTGATCGGCTCCACGGGCACGCCGTTCGAGATACAGATCAGAACTTTTGAGATGCACAGGGTCGCTGAATACGGTATCGCTGCACACTGGAAATACAAGGAAGCAAGTGACGGGAAAGTGTCCACAGGCGGCGAGGATGAGAAGCTGACATGGCTCAGCCAGATTCTTGAGTGGCAGCAGGATATGTCTGACAACAAAGAGTTCATGAAGCTTCTAAAGAGTGATCTTGACCTTTTCTCGGATCATGTGTACTGTTTTACGCCGGCGGGCGATGTCAAGAATCTGCCGGCAGGGTCAACTCCGATCGACTTTGCATACAGCGTTCACAGCGCAGTCGGGAACAAGATGATCGGTGCCAGGGTCAACGGCAAACTTGTCACGATCGATTATCAGATCAACAATGGTGACTGTATTGAAATCATGACTTCCCAGAATTCGAAGGGACCAAGCCGCGACTGGATGAACATTGTTAAGTCGGCGCAGGCAAAGAACAAGATTTCCCAGTGGTTCAAGAGCGAGTTTAAGGAAGAGAACATTACCAAAGGAAGAGAGCTTCTCCAGAGTTACTGCAAGTCGAAAAATATTAATATCATTGATATCCTGAAAGCTGAGTTCCAGAAAGCCGTGATGCACAAATATGGTTTTAACGATTGGGATGCGGTGCTTGCAGCAATCGGACACGGTGCCCTCAAGGAAGGGCAGGTCATCAACCGTATGCAGGAATTATATGCCAGGGCGCATAAGAAAGAAGAGACGGACGAGGCACTTCTGGCGGCCATACAGGAAAACAATGCGAACAAGCAGATGAAACCCAAGAGCAAAACAGGCATTACAGTGAAAGGCGTCCATGATGTGGCGGTACGTTTCTCACGTTGCTGCGCTCCGGTTCCGGGTGATGAGATCGTCGGGTTTGTCACGCGCGGGCGCGGGGTTTCCATACACAGAACGGACTGCATCAATATCATGAGTCTGTCTGATATCGACCGTTCCAGACTGATCGATGCGGAATGGCAGCCGGAGGCAGCGGCGGAACATAATGAGAAGTATCTGACAGAAATCGTGATCTACGCGCAGAACAGACATGGTCTGCTGGCAGATATCACCAAGGCGCTCTCGGAGAAAAATATCGATATCCGCTCGGTGAATACGAGGACGAACAAGCAGGATATCGCCACGATCGGAATGACCTTTGAGATCGGCTGCCGGGAGGAACTGCAGATGATCGTTGAGAAACTGAAAACGATAAAGAACGTGATCGATATTGAAAGGACGACAGGTTGATATGGGAGATTTAAAGGTAAAGAGAAGGGTACTCAGTGCCTGCCAGACAAATTGTTATTATGTGTATAGAGAAGGAGCGGACGAGATCGTCATCATCGATCCGGGTGACAACGGTGAAGTGGTATACGATGATGTGAAAAGTCTTGGGTTTGAGAAGATCGCAGGGATCCTGCTGACACATGGTCATGGAGATCACACAGGCGGTGCACTGAAATTAAAGGAGCTCAGCGGTGCGAAAATCTATGCTCATGAGGACGAGGCGGAGATCTTAAAAGATCCAGAGAAAAATCTGTCCGGCTGGTTTGGAAAGGCATACGGGTTTGAGGCGGATGAGTATCTTCGGGATAAGCAGACTTTTTCCATGGCAGGGGTTACGTTCGAGGTACTCCACACGCCGGGGCACACAAAGGGCGGCTGTTGTTTTTATGATGCCGAGGATATGACCGTATTCTGCGGGGACACCATCTTCAATGGTTCTGTCGGAAGGACGGATTTTTATTCGGGTTCCATGAGACAGCTCGGCGATTCGATCCGCGAGCGGATCATGACACTCCCCGACGATGTGAAGCTCTATTCGGGTCACGGGGACGCAACGACAGTCGGATATGAGAGAAAGTACAATCCATGCCTGGGATAGGCGGTGCCTGTTCCAGGTATGGATTTACCTGTCCTTTGGGATAAGTGGGTCACAGTGCCTGTTAGTCCCATGAAACGGGAGATTGGAAATATGATTAATGTTTATACGAACAAGGAGAATTACCAGTATGATGTACATGCGCTGCTCAGATCGTTTTATCCGGAGCATGATGTGAACGTGTACAATGAAAGTCTACGAGGTGATCAGGAGGATTGTGAGCATCAGGTGTTAATACGGCTTTTTGATGATAGGATGGAGCTGACACTTGATATTGATGATAGAAAAGAGTACGTGCATACATATAAAAATGACACAGATGTCATAAAAAAAGAGAGCAAGCTCTCCCTGTATCATGACCTCTGCGACTACACGGGAAGGAAGCTCCCGTGGGGAAATCTCACAGGTATCAGACCGACAAAGCTCACCATGGCAATGCTGGCGGAAGGGCTTGCGGACGACGAGATCATCGCGCAGATGAAGGCGGCACATGCGGTGAGCGATGAGAAGGCGCGGCTCAGTCTCGATATTTCCAGGCGGGAGAGACAGATCCTGGACAGCATACACTATGTGGACGGCTACAGCCTGTATATCGGCATTCCGTTCTGTCCCACGACGTGTCTGTACTGCTCCTTTACATCTTATCCGATCGCTGCGTGGCGCAAGCGGGTGGAGCTGTATCTGCAGGCGCTTTTTCGGGAGATCGATTTTGTCGCAGAATCCTGTCGCGACAGGATATTGGACACCATCTACATCGGCGGCGGGACGCCCACGACGCTGGAGGCGGGCGAACTGGATCGCCTGCTGCAGCATATACATGATCGATTTGATTTTGCGCAGGTCAAGGAGTTTACCGTGGAGGCGGGGCGCGCGGACAGCATCACGCCGGAAAAACTCGATGTGCTGAAAAGGCGTGGCGTGACGCGCATATCAGTCAATCCCCAGACCATGAACGATGAGACTTTGAAATACATAGGCAGGCATCACACGGTCGCACAGGTAAAAGAGGCGTTTCAGATGGCGAGAGCGGCGGGATTTGGCAACATCAACATGGACATCATCTTAGGTCTTCCAGGGGAGCTTGAGGCGGATGTACAGCACACGATCGATGAGATCAAAAAGCTCGGCCCCGACAGTCTGACAGTCCATTCGCTCGCCATCAAGCGCGCGTCAAAGCTCAGCCAGTGGATCGAGGAGAACGGTATCGGGACACTGCGCAACACGGACGCCACGATGGAGATCGCACAGAAGGGCGCGTATGCGCTGGACATGAAGCCGTATTATCTCTACAGGCAGAAAAATATGTCCGGGAATTTTGAGAATGTCGGCTATGCGCGAGAGGGCAAATACGGCATTTACAATATCCTGATCAACGAGGAAGTGCAGACCATCATAGCGCTCGGCGCGGGCAGCATCTCAAAGAGGGTCTATCCCGACGGACGGATCGAGCGGAGCGAGAACATGAAGGACGTGGCACTCTATATCGAGAAGATTGACGAGATGATCGAGCGCAAAAGAAAGCTTTTGGCGGACGAGTAAATTTGTGTGTGAGGAGGACTGGTAACTGTGAAAGTGCGATTTGTCGAGCCTGGAAACAGACCCTATAAGCCGACACCGCTGAACTATTTTGTGTATGACCGGTATATCCGGACGCCTTCCGTCGGACTGAACACGCTGGCGACGATCGTGAAGGAGACTGTGCCGGACACTTTGATGTACAGTGAATCCATATCCCGTCTGGTGATGGAAGATATTTTGGATGCGGACATCATTTTTATAGGCATCTTTACCTTTAACGCAGTGCGGGGATATCGGCTGGCGCGGTACTTTCGGAAAAAGAGCAGGGCGGTTGTCGTGATGGGCGGTCTCCACGCTTCCATGAATTACAGGGAAGCTGTGAAATACTGTGACTATGTTCTGCTGGGGGAGGGAGACGAGTCTGTCCTGGAGATGGTGGAGGCGGTGCGCAGCAAGGAGACACCTGCATTTCCAGGGGTGGTTTACCAAAAAAACGGTAAGCTGGTACATACCGGGGAGCGAATGCCGCCGGAGCAGTTTGAGACGATACCGGATAAGGATCTCGTGTACCGGTACAGGAAGATGGCAGGGCACAACACGCTTTGGGGGCAGGTTCACGCATCCAGAGGCTGTCCTCACAACTGTGATTATTGCGCCCTTGTGCGCCATTTCGGGAGACGCGTGAGGACGAGGACACCCGAAAATGTGCTGGAGGATATACGCAGGACGATCGCTTTTCAGGAGGAAGGCCACCACAGGCTGCTGAAGGCAGTGTGGATCACGGATGACAACTTCTTTGCAGACCGCAAATGGGCGATGGAGGTGCTGCAGAAGATCATCGACAGTGGGATCCGGTACCATTTCACGGTTCAGGCGAGATGGGAAGTAGGGCTGGACGATGAAATGCTGGTACTGCTCAAGAAAGCAGGCTTCGTGGAACTGGCGATGGGGATCGAGTTTATCGATGATGCGTCCTTTGCGCTGTATCACAAGAAGAGCAGCAAACAGAAGATCGTGGAATCCATACGCAACATACAGAGGCATGGACTGAGCGTCCGCGGTCTCTTTATATTGGGGGCGGATAACCACACGGTCGGCGTGGGGGATCAGCTGGCTGATTTTGTGATCGAGAACCATATCAAGGGAGCGCTGATCCAGTGTATGTATTTTGTGCCGGGCACGCCCGTCTATGAGAGCCACAAGGACCGGCTGCTGCACAAGGACTGGAGCAGGTACAACGGAAATGCGGTGCACGTACCGGAAAAGATGACACCGTACGAGCTGCAGCTGGAGAATATCAGGGCGAGCAAAAAGATTTATTCCTTTCCTAGACTGGTTCATGCGCTGCTCCACGAGGATGCGCTGCACAAACTGCTGTTCCTGGGAGAGTTTTTCTGGCATATGAGCATACGGGCGGATCTGCGGAAAGAACTGCCGTATCTGGACAGGAGATCGACCTGATACATGACCGGTCAAAATAGTTTGGGATTATTTTTATCGGAGGGGGATGGGAAATATGCTCTGCCATATGGTGATCGATCTGAGCAAGATACTCTGTACAAAGTCTGATGACAGGACGAAGCTTGTACAGAGGTAAAAAGGTATATATCAACGTATGGATTGATATGGTTTTTCGTCCGACATTGGATTTTGTACATTTTTATTCTGATACAATGAAGTCTGTATAGAGTAGAATGGAGTAAATTCAATGGAAAACAAGAAAACAGAAAATAATTATAGAAAATATATCGTTTTGTGGCTGAGTCAGAGCGTATCCGTGCTTGGGAGCTCGATGACAGGATTTGCGCTGGTTCTGTGGGCGTATGGGCAGAGCCAGTCGGCAATGTCTGTCTCATTGATGTCCTTTTACAATTATGTGCCGTATATTCTCCTAAGTCTGTTTGTCGGTGGCTTTATAGACAGGCACAGGAAGAAGACGATCATGCTGGCGGCGGACAGCATCGCAGCGGTTGGCTCGCTGTGCGTTCTGGCGCTTTTGTCTGCGAAGCAGCTTTGCATAGGGCACATCTATATTGTCAACGGGATCGTCGGCGTGACGAGCGCTTTTCAACAGCCGGCATCCGCGGTGGCGACAGGAAGGCTTGTGCCGAAAGACAAAATATCAAATGTCAGCGGGTTGAATTCTTTTTCACAGAATTTGATCACGGTGTTCAGTCCGATGCTGGCAGCATTTTTCTTTGCGGTGGGCGGGCTTCCGCTGATACTGCTGATCGATCTGACAAGTTTTGTGCTGGCGTTTTTCGTTCTGCTGTGCTATATTTCCATACCGGAGCAAATCGAGCAAAAGAAGCACAGTTCCCCGTTTGAGGGAATCGCGCAGGGATTTGCGTTTTTGAGACAGGAAAAAGGGATCCTTTACATCATGATGACAATGGCGCTGATCAATTTCTTTTCCAGACTGACATACGAAAATATCCTGTCGCCGATGATTCTCGCAAGGAGTGGCGGAGACAGTATGGCGCTCGGTGCGGTCAATGCGTTTATGGGAATCGGCGGCATTGCCGGCGGTATCATCGTTTCTATAAAAAGGGAAAGCAGATGCAAAGCGACTGCGATCTATGTCTCAGCGGCGCTGTCGTTTCTGTTTGGAGACCTGATCATGGCAGTGGGGAAGAATGTATTCTGGTGGTCGTTTGCCGCAGCTGCGGCGAGTCTGCCGATTCCCTTTATCATGGCGAATCAGAATGCGATCCTGTACAGAAAGATTCCGACAGCGATGCAGGGGCGCGTGTTTGCGGTGAGAAATGCGGTTCAGTACAGCACGATACCGGTCGGGATCATTCTCGGGGGATATCTGGCGGATCATGTGTTTGAGCCTTTTATGGGTTATGGCAGCGCCGCTGCCCATGCACTGGAAAAAATGGTGGGCAGCGGTGCCGGAAGCGGCATGGCGGCGATGTTCCTGTGCACCGGGATATGTGGGTTTGCGGTCAGTCTGCTATCCTGTTTCAACCGGGAGATAAACAAATTGAATGACTTTTAAAAATCCTCTTGCCAAATAATCCCGAATCATATATGATGGGATTAGATACACGACTGGCGGAACAAGTATTGTGATGGCACAATGTGATGTAGGGAAACCTACGGGGAGTGTATGATATTTAGGAGCCGACCGCCTGGGCAGCATGATGTTTGTGCGCCCAGACGGTTTTTTATGCGCACAGGCACCCAGAAGGCGAATGTCAGCAAAAGCTGGCGGGTGCATATATAGTTTCAAA
>CAJUQU010000218.1 GCA_910588595.1 uncultured Lachnospiraceae bacterium
CACATGGCAGCAGATCGGCGCGGTGCAGAAGCTGTATTTCAAACTGGATCACTTTGCGGGCTGCCGGTTCGGACTGTTCGTCTATGCGACGGCGCAGACAGGCGGCAGGGCAGGCTTTTCTGGGTTTAAGTATGATTCATCCCGGCGGTAGGACGATCGCGGAGGAGGTGGAGCAGAAGAATGCAGCCATCGGGATATCCGTGCAGATCCCTTGATCGTGAAGTCGGAGGAAAATTACTATATTTTGGATCGCATATGGAGGCGGCGGAGAGCACGGACCTGGTGAAATGGAAGTCTTTTGCGAGCGGGGTGAACGGCAGCAATTTGCTTTTTGACAATCTGTTAGACAAGGAGATGGCGGCTTTCGCCTATGTGGGGAACTACGTGGAGGGCGGGAACGCCGTGTGGGCGCCCGATGTGATCTACAACGAGAGGATGGGAAAATGGGTGATGTATTTTTCTACGAGCCATGACTGGCACATATCAAACTCCTGCAGATCTTCTTCTCGCTGATGAAGGGCGCTGTCGGAACGCAGCTCACGCTGTGGTTTATGGGGATCTGGAACGATTACCTGGCGCCTACAATATTCCTTAGAAGCGAGAAGAACTGGACACTGCAGGTCGTGATCCGGTCTTTCAATACATACTACTCGATCCAGAGCGACTACGCGCTGATCATGGCGGCATCTGTCATCGCCATGCTGCCGACGATCACACTGTTCTTCTGTTTCCAGAGGGTGATCATCGAGTCCGTGGCGATCAGCGGTATCAAATAAGCGGGGTTTATATTATGTCAAATTCACCGGTCATAGCTTTTTTGAACAAGATGACGGATCTGATCATCCTCAATGTCATATGGTTGCTGTGCTGCCTCCCTGTTGTCACAGCGGGGGCGGCGACGACCGCGGCATATTATGTCAGCATCACATCGATCCGATGTGGCGACGGATATGTCATGAAACGCTTTTTTGCCAGTTTCAGGAAGAATTTCCTGCAGATAACACCTGTCTGGCTGTGCATTTTGCTGTGCAGTGCCATCATGACAGCCGACATGCTGTTCTGGTATCGATAGGGGAACGTATTTTCGAAAGTAATGTTCATCGTCAGCGGTGTCATCTGTTTCCTGTTCCTGATCTGGGGGCTGTGGCTGTTCCCCGTGTTTGCCAAACTCGACGGAAAGACAGGGCAGCTTGTCAAACACGCTCTAATATATCGGAATAGATGGGAAAACAAAAACCACCAGTTTTAAACCGGTGGTTTTTGTTTTCCCATCTATTCCGATACCTGATTGGCTGGAGTGCCGGAAATCGGACTGTAATGCATACGGATATCGATATCCTGATTATAATTACCAAAATTTTTTCCGAATATGGTCAGCCCGCCAACGTGTTCTGCATCCTCCTCTACTTCCAGCTTGAGTTTGATGGTACTGCGGTGATCAAACCCAAATTCGTTTATAGACACATCAGAAACCTGAAGACCGTCTATGAAGGTTCCGGTCTGGTTTATCACCAGGATTTTCAACAGACCGTACTGGTTCCAGTTCGGGTACCACCAGTCAGGGGTAAAGATTCCCTGTACAGCACCGAAATCCCCAGGGCTGGTCCATGTGGCGATCTTCCTGCCATTTAATTTGAAAGAAATATCCGAAGACCAGATATCATTGATACCGGGTGCTTCGGATCCGGTCTCCAGTGAGATGTTGATCTGGTCGATCCCGCAGGTGGGATAGATGCAGTAATCCGTATAATGACCTATCCGCAGGCTTGTCTGATAGATATTGTCAAAGTCCTCCCGCGTGTCGAGATCGATCAGGATCTTGTCCAGAAACACGGAACATTTTTTGAGGTTTCTGTGTCCGGTGGACACGGTGGAGGTCGTGACGATACCACTGTTCTCGAGTTTCTTGATATGCCCTGTCAGGGCGCCGTTTGTGATATTGAGCCGGCTGGCAAGTTCATTCATGCTCATGCCGTGGTTCTCCAGCAGTATTTTGATGATTTTAACTCTGATTTCCGATCCAAGCGCTTTAAATATTGAAAGCCCTTCGTCCAGGTTTTTAATGTGCAGCATTTTGTGCTCTGTCTTTGTTGTATATTAAACAGTTCTTTCGTTTGATCCTGCTATAAAATGATTATATCTTAATATTCCAAAATACGTCAATAACATATTTGAGTTTTTTCTCTTCCTATTTCTTTCTGAGTGAATGTATGGACATCTTGCTGCGGTACTCGCTCGGGGAGCATTTCTTGTACAGCCGGAACAGGCGGTTAAAGGTGGAAATGCTCGAGAATCCTACCTGCATCGCGATCTCCGTGATGGACAGTTCCGGGTGAGGCAGCAGTTCCTCGGTCGCCTTGATGCGCCTGTAATTGAGGTAATCGCAGAAAGTGCAGCCTGTGTAATCCTTAAAAAGCCTGGAAAAGTGGAACTTGCTGAAACCCATCAATGATGCCATGTCCTCGAGCGTGAGCGCGTCCATGTAGTGCTCGTCGATATAAGCCAACAAGCCGTTGAACTGTTTGATGTACTCCCGCTGTTTTCCGGCTTGGATATCAGCGGTGGCGAGCATGTTTGAGTAGTTGGTGCCAAGTTTTACAAACATGGTCATCAGCAGGGAGTAAACGGTGAGTTCACTGTATAGGTTCTGCCGGAAATACTCGATCTGCATCTGCATCAACAGGTCAAAAACATCCCTGTAGATCTCGGGTGAGTTGTCCTTTGTTATCAGAAATGGTGCAGACAGCATCGGCTGGATGCCGGCAAAGTCTTTTAGATGCGCCATAACATTAAGGTCGAACAGATAGACAAAACGAACGCCGTTTGAAATCGCGGGAGGGTATAAAATGTGCAGTTCACCTGACGGTATGAAGTAGATCTCCCCCTCATGGATGCAGTGTGTGGTATCGTTTGTAACGACATAGTAGCAGTCGCTGACCGGCAGTATGATCTCAAGTGAGTTGTGCCAGTGCAGCGGATAGTTCTCCGGCTGTTCATTGTACCAGATGCGAACCGTGGAACTGTTGCGGTAGTTGACGATCTCGTGGTTCTTATTGATCATCGTGGATCCGATATAGTCGCTGTTTGCGCTGTAGAAATCAAAGTCACTGCCGTTGATCTGCTCCAGGTCGATCGGTTCGGCCGGAGCGGATGGAGTCGGGTTCGTGTCCTGACTATTGAGTTTCTTGTCTTTTGGTTCTTGACTTGTCATCGATTTACCAATCCCTTTCGAACATAGGTGCATGGTTCTTTTTCCAAAATAGTTGTATAATATACATTAATATTATGAACCTTTCTATGTTAACAATTATAAACGATTATATATTAAAATGAAAGAGGTTTTGATATTTTGGGGAATACTGCTATATCTGCAAATGAATACCATATTAGGTATACAGATTGCACAAGGCGGATCGTCAAAAGTATGCGTTAAATATAAAAAATAAGGCGAAATATGAAGAGAATATGAGGAACTATTAAAAAAATAAAAAGATTTTTTTGCCGTTTTGTTATTTTGATGGGATTTCCATAAATATATCAGTACAAATGTACAGTATGCACAAAAAAGCAATATATAAATAGTGAATAGCAAAATATGAGGAGTACGGGGGGTTATTTATGGCGTAATATATAATTGTGCTAAAAAAATTGCTTAAATGCAGATGTTTTTAGTTATTGTGTTGATTTGTTCCCTATAAAAAAAACTGGTTTTGTGGAGGAAAGTATGAAGAGCCAAGGAAAGTCTGGAAAGAAGATTATTATTGCGGTTGCAGTCGTAGCGGTCATAGCGTTGATTGCTTTCCTTATGTCTCTGCGCGGTGTGGATGACTTCCATGAGAAGTACGCGGGCGCTGACCTGAGCACTGACGTAGAAGGCATGCAGAGGACAGGTACTTACACGGGCTACCTGAATGACCATGCCGGTGCGGCGCACCCTGATCAGAGCGTTGCAGTAGATTTGTATGACTATGAATCTGAAGGCGGCGTGGAGGTGTACAATGACTATGAAGGAGAGGAGAAAGCGCTGTTTACAGACACCGATTCCATAGTCACTTGGAAAGTAAATGTGCCGGAAGCGGGGTTCTACAATATTTTTATGGAGTATTTGATTCCTGAATCCCGGGGAGTGGCGGCAGAGCGCGTTGTCTATCTGAACGGTGAGGTTCCTTTTGAAGATGCGAGGAATATTTCTTTCACCAGGATCTGGACTGATGCGGGAGCGCCCACGGTTGACAATCAGGGCAATGAGATCAGACCCAGTCAGATCGAGGCGCCGGATTGGCAGAAAGCGTATTTCAAGGATGATATGGGGTACATCACTGATCCGTACCTGTTTTATCTGGAGAAAGGTGAGAATACGATCGGTCTTGAGGCTGAGAATGAACCTATGGTTCTGCGCCGGCTTGAGATCACGAAAGTGCAGGAGCTAGATGATTATCAGGAGTACATAGCGAGGTGCCCGGCAGACGCATCCTCCGATACAGCTAAGAATTTTATGGCTTTGATCGAGGGAGAGGATTCCACCTATCGTTCTGAATCATCTCTTTATGCGAAATATGACAGGTCTTCCCCGACCACCCAGCCAAACAGCGTGACAAAAACTGTGCTGAACTATGTGGGCGGCGAGGCTTGGAGGAGCTCCGGACAGTGGATCGAGTGGGAGTTTGAAGTGCCGGAGGACGGATTCTACAATATTATGGTAAAGGGACGCCAGAATTATTCGCGAGGCGTTGTGTCCAGCAGAAGCGTTTATATAGACGGCGAGATTCCTTTTGAGGAGTTCAAGGAGATTTCTTTTGCCTACAGCAACGACTGGGATTATCTGAATCTGGCTGATGAGAACGGTACGCCGTACAATGTTTATCTGACAAAAGGCGTTCATACGATCAGGCTGGAGGCGACTCTGGGCGGTGTCGGAGCCATTCTTGAGGAGCTTGAGGATTCCACTTTCAGACTGAACCAGATCTACAGGAAGGTTCTGGTCTATACGGGAGCAACTCCGGATCAGTACAGAGACTACTATATCGAGAGAAACTATCCCGAGATCATAGAAGCGATGGATCTCGAATCAAAGAGATTGTTCAAACTCGTGGATGAAATGGTGGCATACAGCGGGCAGAAGGCAGACGGCATCGCATCCGCTCAGACGGTAGCGCAGCAGCTGGAGCGTTTCTGCGAGAAACCGCAGAAGATCACTCTGGAGTTTACGACATTCAAGGATAATATAACTGCTTTGGGAACGGCGGCATTGAATCTGAGCGAGACCAAACTCGACATCGACTATCTGGTAGTGAGCGGAGTCAATGCCAAGCCTGAGCAGAAAAAGGCAAATGCGGCCACGAAACTATGGCATGAGATGAAATCGTTTGGCGCGTCCTTTGTAGTTGATTACAACGCGGTAGGCGATGTCTACGCGGAAGGTTCTGGTGAGGAAGTTGTCAAGGTATGGGTTCTCACCGGACGTGACCAGGGTACGATCTTAAAGTCCATGGTGGATGATACCTTCACTCCAAACAGCGGTGTTAAGGTCAATGTCGAAGTGGTCGACCCCGGAGCATTGATGAATGCAGTCATGGCGGGAAGAGGACCAAATATAGTGCTTTCCGTAGGTGCGGATCAGCCTGTAAACTATGCGCTTCGAAATGCGGTTGAGGATCTCACCCAGTTTGACGACTGGCAGGAAGTATTCTCTCATTATTCAGAGAGCTCCTATGAGCAGTACAGGCTGGATGGGCATATTTATGCGATACCAGAGACACAGACGTTCAATGTTATGTTTTATAGGAAGGATGTCCTCGAGGAGCTTGGTCTTGAGACGCCGAATACCTGGCAGGAACTGATCGAGATGCTGCCTACAATACAGGGAAATAACCTCTCGGTCGGCATACCGACAGCGGCGGGCAGCAGCAGTACCACGACGGCGACCACGGCGGTTGCATCCAATGCGCCGGATCTGTCCTTGTATTTTACACTCCTGTTCCAGTATGGCGGGGATATGTACAATCAGGAAGGCACGAAGACTGAGGTTGACGACGAACCAGGCGTAAAGGCATTCAAGGATTACATCAGATACTTTAATGACTATGGTCTCCCTACGATATATGACTTTGTGAGCCGTTTCCGTTCGGGAGAGATGCCCATTGGTATCTCGCCATATTCTACATACAATACCTTGATGGTATCGGCTCCGGAGATCAGAGGACTTTGGGATTTCACACTGATCCCTGGCACGGAGTACACTGCAGCAGATGGAAGCACATATATTGACCGTTCCGACTATATCACTGGAAATGCAACGATGATGGTCGCTACCGAGGATGAAAGCCTGCGGCAGAAATCATGGGAATTTATGAAGTGGTGGTCAAGCACTGACACACAGGTACGTTTCGGACGCGAGATCGAGGCGCTGCTCGGATCTTCGGCGCGCTACGCGACAGCAAACAAGGATGCGTTCGTACAGCTTTCATGGAGCAATGACGATATTGAGACGCTCAGTGCGCAGTGGGAGCAGACGGTCGGAATACGTGAGGTTCCGGGCGGATACTTCACAGGACGCCATATCACCAACGCGATCAGAAAGGTGATCAACGAAAAGATCGACTCCAGGGAAACGATCATAGACTATGCAGTCACGATCAATGATGAGATCAAGAAGAAGCGGATTGAGTTCGGCTTGCCAATTGATGAAGAATAGGGGCGTGAAAAATGAAAGAGTATATGAATAAATATTTTGTCCTGCGGAAGCACAATATGCAGGTTGCGTGGAAAAAAGCGAAGAAGAGCAAGATGTGTTATCTGTTCCTTCTGCCCTACGCGCTGTTGTTTACACTGTTCTTTGTGGCACCCGTAGTGATTTCCATCTTTTATGGATTTACTTACTATAACATTTTGGAAAAGCCGAGATTTATCGGGCTGCAGAATTATATCAGCCTGATC
>CAJUQU010000219.1 GCA_910588595.1 uncultured Lachnospiraceae bacterium
AAGGTTTTTGCAGAGTATCAAACATAGAAAACTCTATGTTTTGACCCCAGCATCAAATCATTGAGATATAAAGAATTGAACATATATAGAAGTCTATTCCCTACAAAGGTTTTTGAGTATTTCTCTATGGCCTTTGCAGTTTCCAAAATGGAATATCGCAAAAATTAAGAAAACTTTGCTTACATTTGCCTTAAAAATAAGTAAACATGCCAAATTTAAGGTTGAAATGATGCCTATACGAACGTAATGAGCAGACACTAAATACGGCATTTCTAGAGGGAGAGTATTTTAAAATCGATGTGGCAGTATGGAGTAGATGATATGAAATTGAAAAGAGACCACGACAAGCGCATGAATGAACATTTTGTTAACAAAACTAATTAAGTATGCAGAATAACTTTTCAAAGTTGAATCTTTATACAAGGTGACTTGAAATACTTATAAAAAGTGTCCAGATTTTAAGTTCTGGTAACACTCTGTTCATAGTTTATTCATTCATGCGTTTGTCGTGAAAAGACATAGTTTTCATGCAGAAGACGTTCGTATATAGTATATAATAGAAAGGATATAAAAGGTGCTGGTCGAGTGAAAAAATCCTTTCAGATATGGGATTCGAGAAACAGTTTTTGGCATGTGATAATGTTTGATGGTATTGAGCATAGGGTGATATAGACAGATTTGAAGTGATTTTCTACAGAACCGGATTTAGAACCAGATTTTATGAAAGGATCATTGAGAAATGAAAATATTAGTGATAAACGGACCAAACCTAAATTTTCTCGGAATCAGGGAAAAGGGGATTTACGGTACACAGAACTACAATTACCTGGTGGATTTGATCCAGAATAAGGCAAAGAGCACCGGCAGTGCAATCGAGTGTTTCCAGTCCAACCATGAAGGCGCCATCATAGACAGACTGCAGGAAGCCTATTTTGACGGTACGGAGGGCATTGTCATCAATCCAGGCGCATTTACGCATTATTCCTATGCGATCCGTGACGCGCTTGCGAGCATCACTGTTCCAAAGGTGGAAATACATATCTCAGATATCACGCAGCGCGAGGAATTCCGGCGCATTTCCGTGACCAAAGAAGTATGCGATCACCAGATCTACGGGCAGGGGCTGGACGGGTATCTGATGGCAATTGACTATGTGCTCGGGAAAACCTCTCCAAATGTCAAAAATAATAGTTGAAATATTGTTGATTTTGTTATAAAATGGTTAACGGATTGTAAACGTGAAAAGTGAATATTAGGAGGAATAGTTTTTATGATATCAGCAGGAGATTTCAGAAACGGTATTACGATAGAGTATGAGAACAGCATCTATCAGATCATCGAGTTCCAGCATGTAAAGCCTGGTAAGGGAGCTGCGTTCGTCAGGACAAAGCTCAAGAACATCATCAGCGGCGGCGTTGTGGAGAAGACATTCAGACCGACTGAGAAGTGTCCGCAGGCGCGTATCGACAGGAAAGAGATGCAGTACTTATACGCAGATGGCGATCTATTTTATTTTATGGATACAGAGAACTATGAACAGATCGGTCTCAATGCGGACAAGGTGGGCGATGCGCTCAAGTTCGTGAAGGAGAATGAGATGGTCAAGGTATGTTCGCACAACAACAATGTGTTTGCGATTGAGCCGCCCTTGTTTGTGGAGCTTACAATCACGGAGACAGAGCCGGGCTTCAAGGGAGATACAGCTACAGGTGCGACAAAGCCGGCTACAGTTGAGACGGGTGCGACAGTTGCAGTTCCCCTATTTGTAGAGACAAATGATGTCATCAAGATTGACACCAGGACAGGCGAGTATCTGTCAAGAGTATAGGCAATCGCTTTTATTGGACTGAAATAGATGAAGACAATGAGAAAATCGGTTTTATAGTACGTTTTTCTTGTTGTCTTTTTGTGTTGTAAAAAGACAGCTGCGGAGGAGGGGATCCGATCAATATAATAAAAAGGAGTATCAAATACGATGGAATTTACAAATTTTACAACACTGGTGAGAGATGAAGTGGATCGCAGGACTGGTGACAATTACAAGGTAAGGCTCAATGATGTAAGGAAAAACAATGGCATCGTGCTCAGAGGGCTAACGGTGATGCAGGATGACAGCAATATTTCGCCGACCATATATCTGAACAACTACTATGAAGAGTATGCCAAAGGCAGGGCGACACTCGTCAATGTCGTCAACGACGTTATGGATACATATTATAGAAATAAAGTCAACCAGAGTGTGGATATGCGGTATTTTTTGAATTATGAAAGCGTGAGGCGCTGTGTGGTGTATAAGCTTGTCAACACAGAGAAAAACAGGGAACTGTTAGAGGATGTTCCACATATAGAGTTTCTGGACTTGTCGATTGTATTTCAGTGTATGATCGCACAGGAGGATCTTGGAAAAGCTTCAATACTGATACACAATGTACACATGAAACTGTGGGACGTGTCAGTAGAGAATCTCTATCAGGCGGCAAAGGAAAACACACAGCGTCTTCAGAGATATGAGATTAAAAGCATGACGGAAGTGCTGTATGAGATCATGAGTGAGGAGGGGCAGGATGCGTGTGGCTGCAACGATTGTATGGCAGAGTGTACAGGCAGTATTCCAATGTATGTGCTCAGCAACAAGAGCAGGGTGGAGGGGGCAGCCTGTATCCTATATCCCAATCTGGTCGAAGACTTTGCGGAGGCGATCGGCAGCAGCTATTATATCATTCCGTCCTCTGTCCACGAAGTACTGCTTCTGCCGGCAGAACATGAGGAGGAGAGCGCGGAGATCAAAAATATGATCCGGGAGATCAATGATACACAGGTAGGGAAGGAAGAAATCCTATCTTACTCGCTATATTTTTACGACAGGGAAGAGGGAAAGATCATCAGACTGTAGAAATAGGCAGAAAATAACATTTTTTCAAAAATTTCCTTGATAAATTCTTGACAATTTACCATATTATGTTTATCATTTATTACATGCAGTGTGCCGTTGGTTCCAACGGTACCTATGTAAAGTAACCAATTCAGTAAAGGAGAAAAACAATGAGTAAAAAGTGGGTATATTCATTCAAAGAAGGCGACATGAGCATGCGTAATCTTCTCGGCGGAAAGGGTGCAAACCTTGCAGAGATGACAAGCATCGGACTTCCTGTACCACAGGGCTTCACGATCACCACAGAAGCTTGTACGCAGTATTATGAAGACGGACGTAAGATCAATGACGAGATCATGGCTCAGGCTATGGATGGTGTAAAAGAGATGGAAGAAGTAAACGGAAAGAAATTCGGAGATCTGAAGAATCCTTTACTTGTATCTGTACGTTCCGGTGCGCGTGCATCCATGCCTGGTATGATGGATACTATCTTAAACCTTGGTTTAAATGACGAAGTGGTTGATGCGATGATCAAGGGCAATCCGGATCCGGCATTCGAGCGCTTTGTATATGACTCTTACAGACGTTTCATCCAGATGTTCTCAGACGTTGTTATGGAAGTTGGCAAGAAGTACTTTGAGCAGCTGATCGATAAGATGAAAGAGGAGAAGGGTGTACAGTACGATGTTGACCTCACTGCAGCAGACTTAAAGACACTGGCTGAGCAGTTCAAGGCAGAGTACAAGAATCAGCTTGGAAAGGATTTCCCTTCTGATCCTGTAGAGCAGTTAAAGCTGGCGATCGAGGCTGTATTCCGCTCATGGGACAACCCTCGTGCCAACGTATACCGTCGTGACAACGATATCCCTTATTCATGGGGTACAGCTGTAAACGTAATGCCGATGGTATTTGGAAACTTGAATAACGAGTCAGGTACAGGTGTTGCATTCACACGTGATCCGGCTACAGGCGAGAAGAAGCTCATGGGTGAGTTCTTAAAGAACGCACAGGGTGAGGATGTGGTTGCCGGTGTTCGTACACCGATGCCGATCGCGCAGATGGAGCAGGAGTTCCCAGAGGCATATGCAGAGTTCATCAAGGTATGCGAGACTCTTGAGAACCACTACCATGACATGCAGGACATGGAGTTCACGGTTGAGAACAAGAAGCTGTACATGTTACAGTGCCGCAACGGTAAGAGAACAGCACAGGCAGCTTTGAAGATTGCCTGCGACCTAGTAGATGAGGGACACAAGACAGAGGCAGAGGCAGTTGCAATGATCGATCCTCGTAACCTCGACACATTGCTGCATCCTCAGTTTGATACCGCAGCATTGAAAGCTGCAACACCGGCAGGCAAGGGACTTGGCGCTTCACCGGGAGCTGCGTGCGGTAAGATCGTGTTTACAGCAGAGGATGCTGAGAACTGGAATGCAAGAGGCGAGAAGGTTGTCCTTGTACGTCTTGAGACATCACCGGAAGATATCACCGGTATGAAGGCTTCCCAGGGTATCCTCACAGTTCGCGGCGGTATGACATCACACGCAGCTGTAGTTGCACGTGGTATGGGTACATGCTGTGTATCTGGATGCGGCGACATCGCTATGGACGAGGAGAACAAGAAGTTCACATTGGCAGGAAAAGAGTACCATGAGGGAGATTTCATCTCGATCGACGGTACAACAGGAAATATCTACGACGGTCAGATCCCGACAGTTGACGCTCAGATTGCTGGCGAGTTCGGCAGAGTAATGGCATGGGCTGACAAATATAGAACACTGAAAGTTAGAACAAACGCAGACACACCGGCAGACGCAAAGAAGGCAAGAGAGCTCGGTGCAGAAGGTATCGGTCTCTGCCGTACAGAGCATATGTTCTTTGAGGAGGACAGGATCGCTGCATTCCGTGAGATGATCTGCTCTGACACAGTAGAGGAGAGAGAGGCAGCGCTTGAGAAGATCCTGCCTTACCAGCAGAGTGACTTCAAGGCACTTTACGAGGCTCTTGAAGGAAATCCTGTAACGATCAGATTCCTCGATCCGCCGCTGCATGAGTTCGTTCCTACAGACGAAGCAGACATCGAGAAGCTTGCGAACGCACAGGGCAAGTCTGTGGAGGATATCAAGAACATCATTGCTTCACTGCATGAGTTCAACCCGATGATGGGACACAGAGGATGCCGTCTTGCTGTAACGTATCCTGAGATTGCCAAGATGCAGACAAAGGCTGTTATCCGCGCAGCGATCGAAGTAAAGAAAGCTCACGCAGACTGGAATGTAAAGCCTGAGATCATGATTCCGCTTGTTTGTGAAGTAAAAGAGCTCAAGTTTGTAAAGAAAGTAGTTGTTGATACAGCGGATGCTGAGATTGCAGCATCAGGCATTCAGTTAGAGTACGAAGTAGGTACAATGATCGAGATCCCAAGAGCAGCGCTCACAGCGGATGAGATCGCTAAGGAAGCTGACTTCTTCTGCTTCGGTACAAATGACCTGACACAGATGGCATTTGGTTTCTCTAGAGATGATGCTGGTAAGTTCTTAAATGCTTACTATGATACAAAGATCTTCGAGAACGATCCGTTCGCAAAGCTTGACCAGACAGGTGTAGGCAAGCTGATGGAGCTTTCTCTGAAGCTCGGCAAGCCAGTAAATCCGAAGCTCCACGTAGGTATCTGCGGCGAGCACGGCGGCGATCCTTCTTCCGTAGAGTTCTGCCATAAGATTGGTTTGGACTATGTGTCTTGCTCACCGTTTAGAGTGCCGATCGCTAGGTTGGCGGCGGCGCAGGCGGCGATTGCCAATGTAGGAAAATAGAGGAACGCAAATATTTTTACTTCACAACGCTTGTTATTACGAGGAAAGATGTGCAGGAGTACATGAAACACCATTCCGAGTATACAAAGGCGAACCGATTTAAAGATATTATTTGCAAAATCTATATATAATTATCGAAAGGGAGGCTTTGGCTTCCCTTTCGTGTATCTGAAAAAGATACATTCTCTCGATTAGGACTAAATCCTAAAAGCTATGGCTTTAAAGGACTTAGTCCTTTTTATATGCAAAAAATAATTTAAGGAGGTTCACACATGAACAACACAGCGTTAAGAGCAGAGGCGCAGAGCGCCAACAACACACACATGGTTTTTACAAACGAGGAACATGAAAGATTCTATTATGAGAAACTGGAACAGGCGAGGTATCAGGACTGCTATCACAAGGCTTTGATCTACATTCTCGGTATTTCAGAGGATACGAGGAACCATTTCAGCCAGATTTATGATATTAAGTCCGGGTTCATCAAGCCGGAGTGCCTGCACCAGGGCTGGCAGACAAGCGGCAGTGTCCGGGTGGTAAGGCTTGCCTTTAACCTTTACACGGACGGAACGCCAAGTGTTGATGATTATAAGCGCAAGGACGAGCAGATAGGCGAGTGCAGGGGATATTCCGTAAGCGATATTTTCTGCTGCGGCTATGCGATGTACTTCTGGCAGGGCATCAAGCTCCGTTACCCGGAATACTGCCAGAAACAGCGGTCTATTGAGGAGATCCTTGCAGAAATGGAGAGGAAACGTGCTGAAAATTCGACTGATGGGAACGAAGAATGATATTAAATGGTTCGAGAAGATTCTGCAAAGACAGCCCAAAGTGGCTGTGACGGAAGTTTCCGAGCTGTACCGGAACAAGGGTACAAACAGGTATTACCGGGCTTATGTAGAAGTGCAGAAAGCCAACATCAAAGAAAAATCTAACTAAACGGAGGAATAAAACCATGTGTAAAGTGATAGCGATAGCAAACCAGAAAGGCGGAGTCGGCAAGACCACCACAACGAGCAGCCTGGGGATCGGGCTTGCGAAACAGGGAAAGAAAGTTTTAGTGATTGATGCGGATGCGCAGGGTAGCTTGACCGCAAGCCTGGGCTTCACGGAGCCGGACAAGCTGGATGTTACTCTTGCGAACGTATTGGAAAAGGTGATCAATGATGAAGAAATGGAACCAAATTACGGTATCTTAAAGCATGAGGAAGGCATTGACTTGATGCCGGGGAACATTGAGCTGTCCGAGA
>CAJUQU010000220.1 GCA_910588595.1 uncultured Lachnospiraceae bacterium
AGGCTGATGCTATCCGTGCTGATCTGCGGGATCTTCAACGCCCTGACACCTTATGTGGAGATCTGGCTGTTGGCGCGCCTGATCGACGAGATCGCCGGAGGGCGCGATCCACAGGCACTCACCGCGTATGCGCTGGCTCTGACAAGCACCTCCGCCGTACTTTCACTGCTCTGCGCAGGACTGACCCGATGGAAGAATGTGCAGACAGCCTGTCTCTGGCATATCCAGAACAAAGTGTTTGCAAAAAAGCTGCTGTCATTGGATTTTGCAGATGTGGAAGACTGCCATGTGCAGGAACTCCGTTCCAGAATATGGCAGAATACAGACTCCGGGGGCTGGGGGCTGTACAAGCTGATCGAATGTCTTGATGCCGTCATCCGGTCAGTCCTGTCCATGATCAGTGCAATTGTATTGACCGCGTCGCTGTTTATACTGCCAGTCACAGCAGATACCGGATTTTTGACGATACTCAACCATCCCGTTTTTGTCCTGCTCATGGCTGTGATCATGCTCGGCGTCACACTTGCCGCCCCCCTGCTGGCTGTCAGATCCGGTTCATACTGGGTAACATATGCAGATGAAAACCAGTTGGGCAACCGGCTCTTTGGCTTCTGGCTCGGCAGTCTCGGAAATGACCGCTCAAAAGCACTGGATGTGCGGATCTACCGCCAGGATATCCTGAGCCGAAACCATCTGAAAAGATACAATCCCTTTGTTCCCACCGCAAAGCTGCCAAGAGCGGCAAGGGGACCTATGGGGGCATACCAGGCGCTGTCCGGGGCTGTGTCACAGCTGTTTGTGGGAGCGGCATATATCTATGTCTGCCTGAAAGCGCTGGGAGGCGCTTTCGGTGTTGGTTCTATTGTGCAGTATGTGAGCGCCCTGATCGCATTATCCGGCGGACTGTCCAC
Source organism: uncultured Lachnospiraceae bacterium (assembly GCA_910588595.1). GTDB lineage: Bacteria > Bacillota > Clostridia > Lachnospirales > Lachnospiraceae > COE1. The sequence goes on from CAJUQU010000220.1 coordinate 912, forward strand.
ACTGATCAAGGCGTTGGGCGATCTGAAAAACAATACCGCTTTTCTGCGCACCGTGTTTGAATTTTTAGATATACCGAACAAAATGACACAGGGAGATCTGGGTGTACCGACGAAGGAGTACGAATTCGAATTTCGCAATGTTTCTTATAGATATCCTAATCAGGAGGAGTACGCGCTGCGCAATGTATCGATGACGTTCCGCGCAGGACAGTGGCTTGCTGTTGTGGGCACGAACGGAAGCGGAAAGACCACTTTTATCAAACTGCTGTGCCGTCTGTATGATCCGACCGAGGGCGTGATCCTGCTGAACGGAACTGACATACGAAAATATGATCATCAGGCATATATGAAATTGTTCTCTGTTGTGTTTCAGGATTTCAGGCTGCTCTCATTTGGGCTGGGGCAAAATGTTGCGGGCAGCATGAATGTCGATATTCACAGTGCCGAACAGTGCCTGCGCGATGCCGGTTTCGGAATGCGCCTCGACAAGCTGCCGCAGGGACTTTCGACGACACTGTATAAAGATTTTGATGCGCAGGGCATCGACATCTCCGGCGGGGAGGCGCAGAAGATCGCACTGGCGAGGGCTTTATATAAAGACGCGTCCTTCGTGATCCTCGACGAGCCCACGGCGGCGCTCGATCCGGTTGCGGAGTTCGAGGTCTATGACAGCATGAACCAAATGACACGGGAAAAGTCGACCCTGTTCATCTCCCACCGGCTCTCCTCCTGCCGCTTCTGCGATGATATCGCCGTTTTTCATGAAGGAAAACTGATCCAGCGCGGCAGTCACGATGTGCTGGTGCGCGACCGGTCCGGAATGTACTACAGACTGTGGCAGTGCCGTCAAGCGCCAGACGGCAGGCATCGCTTTTATGATCCTCAAACTTCACAAGCAGCCAGACATGATACCTGCCCGCCTTTTCGACACAGATCTTATAGTGCATCGCCGGCGCCTGTTCCGCCCTCTCCCAGAACAGATTTTTGCCCTCGATCATCATAGCCATACCGGTCCGCCCGTCCGTCTCGGACTGTGTGTGCGTCCACAGGATATTGTTGTCGCACAATCCCGGTGTCAGATAGGCATACGGAGAATTTTCAAGCGCATACTCCGCCCCTATCGCGATCCTGCCGCCCTGTGCCGCAAAATATCCCTCCCCGAACAGGTCAAACACATTCTTGTATCCCTTCGCGTCCGCCAGATATTTAGCCTTTCCAAGCCGCGCCTGCTGTACCTCGTCGCTCCTGACATACAGCCGGTCCGTTTTCCAGAACGATGTGTCCGCATACAATACCGGTAACAGCGGAACCGCCTCCGGCGTTGACTGATATATTGCCGCCTCGCTCTCCTGGATCTGAAAAAGCGCCCTGCTGTCATATATCTCCTCAATCTGCTCATCCGTGGAGCGCACACGCGGTCCTATATTGGACGGCTTTTTGTCCTGCGTGTATATGACCATCTTGGTCAATATCACATACCGGTCGACTGCATACACTTTCAGAACATGATACCCGCTCACGAGATACGGCAGCCACAGACAAAGCTTTTCCCCGTCGTTCATGACAGCTTCGTCCCATCCGCCTCTCCACTCGTCCGTGATATCCGATTCCACAACGACGGGCGGATCGTTGTCCACACCCACCGCAAACCGTATGCGCCCAGTGGGATTCATTGTCAGGAAACGATAGATCTCCAGCAAAAATGTGCCGTGGCTCTGCACACAAAACAGATATTCCACACAGGGCATTTCCCTGACTGCTCCCTTGTCAGAAGGCTCACCGGCAACAAACGCCTCCACGGCACCGCCGCAGCACCTTCCCAAACCGGGTATGACCCGCCATCTTCCATCCGGTGTATCTGCTGCGCGCAGATACCTGTCAGCAGGTATGGATATACAGCCGTCCGCCTCCATGAAGCAGTCCTGCCCGCAGGGAACTTCCATCTCATTTTTTCTCGCGCTCACAGCGATCCTTATCTCCTCGCCAAAGGCTCCCCTGACCAGTAGTTCGTCACATCTTCCCTCCGCAAACACAGCCGTTTCACACCCGCTTTTGATTCTGACCCGGACTCTCTCCTCTGCCTGCACGAATCCTTTTTCCTTGTCCGCTTCCAGCCACGCCGGCAGAACCAGCTCATAACGGACACTGCCATATCCCTGATTGTAGATGTCCACAAGCTTTTCCCGCTGCCCATATGCCCAGAACTCGACCTCACTCTCGGGCGCCACTGCCAGAAGCCCAGGCTCTGCTATGCGCAGCGCCGGCTTTCCAGCGGGGTACAGCACTGTCGGCGGCGGAGAAAAACTTTCAGGCGTCAGGATCCCCTCCCATTTCCCGCCACAGATCTCATGGTTGTAGCGATACAGCATCCGCCGTTTCCGGTCATCCATCTCCCTGGAAAAGTCCACATACGCATCCGCCGCCTGCATCGCACCGCGCTCGTAGCACAGCCTGCTCCTGTCCGCACAGTAAAACGAAGCATTGATATACCATGCCGCATGAACCTTCATCAATATCATCTGGAAAAAGGCGTCCTGCTCCTCCCTCGGAAGCGAGAGCGCGATCGCATTGGCGCGGTCAAAGACCGCCCTCAACCGGTTCAGCCTCCACCAGCCCTCATCCCCGTATGCTGTCTGTGAAAATTTGCCCGACTGCATGTGCTCTAGCTTGCAGACATTTGTCAGCTGGGCAAACCCATTGTATAATTCCGACACCTCACTTCCGTGACCGCCGGAAAAATTGCGGTTCATCCAGTCGCACACAAAAGAATCCGCATTCTTTGTACTGCCGTCCGCCCTGCCTGCTTCCCAGCCATAGCGCAGGAAAAATTCCGTGTCCAGCTCATTGGGTTTCAGCGCTCCCACATTCAGCACCCACATCCTGCGAATGCCCGACTCCCAGCATTTCTTTAACTCGTTTCCGGTCTGTGCCAGCGGGATCGAATTGAAAAACAGGTAACTCATGCCTGGCGCCGCCCAGTAAGATGCGTGATAATACAGCCCGTGCCCGCCTTTTCTTCTCCGCTCTCCATCATTCGGGTAGCGGCGCATATATCCAAAGTTGTCATCCACCCAGATCAGCGTCACGTCCTCCGGTATCGCCAGCCCCTTGTCGTACAGATCCAGCACTTCCTTGTATGGAATAAAAGTCTGCGGCGCATCATTCCCTTCCTTCTCGCCGAGTACGTCCCGCAATATCTCCCTCTGGTCAGCGATGACCTCCTCAAGCAGCGCGACCTTTTTTGCCGTCTTCTCCTCACCGGTCAAAAGGGGATCCCTGTCGATCATCTCCGTCACGAACCCGGTGTCATGGATCCCGCGCATGCCGACCGTATAGCATACCTCGTAGCTGCGGTTCATCTCCACGCTCTCCGTCCAATATTCCCGGATCACATCCCTGTTGTGTCCCGGGATCGAATAATCGTACTTGATATCTCGATACCCCTTTTGCTCAAGCCACGGCTTCCACTCATTCTGGTTGCTCCGCAGCAGCATGTCACAGTGGGACGTCCCCACAACGATGCCATCTCGTCCGCAAGCCTTGCGTTTTCCGGGTCGCCGTTAAAATAATTGACGTGCATAGCCGGCCAGATATAGTTGCCCTTCAATCTGAGGATCAGCTCGAACACTTTCTCATAGGTCTTTGGTCCGATCGTGTCGTCCTTCGTATGTAATTTCGACCACGCCTCCAGCTCCTCCTCGTCATTCAGGAAGATGCCCCTGTACTGGACATCCGGCCAGTCCGTCTTATGATGATCCGGCGCAAGCGCAAAAAACGCTTTTCTTTTCGCAGGGACGTCCGCCCAGAAATACCACGGCGAGACACCGATCTGTTCACACAGATCATAGACGCCAAACACGGCCCCCTTCTGTCCGAGCCGATGATATATAGCGTGTCGCCCATCACCTGCTGTGTGTACCCTTCCCAGCGCCTTGCCCCGTCAGCGTCATACAGCTTGGACACGCCGCACTCATGACCGGCAAACACCGTATTTTTCAGCGTCTCATATCGATCCAGCGTCACGACCACGACAGACTGCTCCCCCTCTGGAATCCCGTCCTCCAGGGCGCCGCACTGCGGCATGCTGCCACGCACCTTCCCGATATCGGAGATCAGATCCTGAACTGCCCTTTTTACTGCACTGTCCTCACGCTCGGAATAAATAACCTTTGCTGTCTTATTCTCCTGAAATAAAATAAACTCCTCTTTCATTGCGCCTCCATTTGTTCTATGACGATTTTGCTCCCATATCGGTCAGCCCTCATCACACTGTTTTACTAACCTCTCTATCTCGTAATTCTCTATCTCTCACTTCTCTATCTCACACTTCTCCATCTAATACTTCTCTATCTCTCAGTCCTCTATCTCGCAATTTCCTATCTAACACTTCTCTATCTCTCAGTCCTCTATCTCGCAATTTCCTATCTCACACTTTTCTATCTCACAGCTGTGCGGCTTATTCGGATCATTCTTGTCATAGTTCACCCCGACAAGCAGGATCTCACCTGCATAGCCCTCAAGTGCCTGTGTGTACTGCCTGTCCTTGATCTGCTGTATCGCGGCGCTGACAGACTTATCGTATTTGAGTTCGATCACTATTGCGGGCTTATCCGTGTGCGGCAACGGCAGAAAGACGACATCTGCAAAGTCCTTTCCCGCAGGAAACTCCCTCACCAGCTTATAATCCCTTCTTGCGCTGTAGCACGCCAGCCCGATCGCACACCCCAATGAGTTCTCATCATTATAAGTCAGTATCGACGCGACCTCCGAATGTGTTCTGTCCAGTCCTTCGGCGACGCGGTCTGCGTGACCGTTTAACGTATCTTCCAGGAGTTTCTCCGAGGTTTGCAGCACATGCATGACCTCTCCCCAGCCGCCGACGCTCATGGCGTTCTCGAATTCCATGATGATCTCCTTATTCGGTATAAATGCCTCCTCTGTCCCAGCGTCATAGCCAAGATAACCCAAATGGATCAGCAAGGTAAGCACATCATCCTTCACTTCAAAATTGCGCATATCATTCTGAAAACTCCGCGTATTTACTTTTACCCGATCACCGCCAAGCATTTTCACGATATCCGACCGCAGTCCATTGAAATCCATATCAATATAAGCTTTCAGTGCATCATACGTCTCCGTGGAAGTCCAATAACTGGAAAATTTCTGGCAGCTCATCGACTCCACAATAGATTTCGGATTGTAGATATGCTGATACTTTCTGAACATATACCCATCATACCAGTTGCTCGCCTCAGCAAAATCCATGTCGTATTTTCTGCATAACGCTTTAACCTCATCCTCCGTGAATCCGGTGTACTCCTCCAGCCCCTTCTGATCTGTCATAGAATACTCCCAAAACATATTTAACGCAGAATGTTGTCCGTATTTTTTTACAGGAAGGATCCCTGTCATGTACGCAAGTGCAATATATGGCTGGTCTTTCAGAAGATTCCGCAGGAAATCAAGATATTGCTTCTGCAACACCTCCGACTCCTGCCGCTCACGCATCACACAATCCCATTCATCAAGCAGAACTACAAACTGTCTGCCCGTCCTGACATAGATTTTCCGCAGCAAGCCCGATATCCTGTCTCTTAATGATCTCCCCGTACTCCTCGCAGAGCTCCTCCACCACTTCCTGTCTCAGATATTCCGTTATCTCCTGCTCTCCCGCTTCGATCAGAAACTGCTGCATATTCAGACAGATCACATCATACCTGTTCAGATGCACCTGAAACGTCTTTTTTCTTTTTATCCTGCATCCTCTGAACAGATCCGCGGAATCACACCCACGGCTGTAATACGCAGCAAGCATTTTCAACGCCATGGATTTTCCAAACCGCCGCGGTCTGCTGACGCAGATATATTTCTGCTCCGTGTTGATCAGCTCGTTCGTACATGCGATCAGATCCGTCTTGTCGACATAGATTTTGGAGCGGACGGATTCCCAGAAGCCTTTGTTTCCCGGATTTAGATAAAATCC
>CAJUQU010000221.1:0-1669 GCA_910588595.1 uncultured Lachnospiraceae bacterium
TTTATCGATCAGTCCAAGTACCTCATCTAGGATCAACAGACCGCACTCCCCGGTCGTGAGCACTTTCTTCGCGAAATTAAGACCGTTTTTGATATTGTAGATCTCCTCCTGCTTGTGCTCGTCAGAGAGCAGTGCAAACTCCTCCTCGCTCTTCTCAAACCGGAAAATCTTGATCTCCGGCTCCAGTCTTTTGAGAAATTCCTCATTCTGACATCCCTTCAGGAAATTGATGATCACAACCCCCCTGCCCATACACGCTACCTGAATGGCTCTGCCAAGCGCCGCTGCGAATTTGCCATGTCCTTCCCCACCGTATACCTGTACCAATCCTTTTTCCATAGATTTATACCTTATGTCCTTTCCTATAACTGCACCGTCTCCGCACAGCTATGATCAATCATCATGACAGTCCAAATACCGTCACTGTCACCAATCATCACTTCGAACATGATAGCATATCGTGTAGGATTTTGCAACTTTTTTACGTCAATTCCGCGACTACTCTTCCTCATCGTCCTCCGGGAGTTCAAGCTTGCTGACGGAGACCTCATAGGCGATCCTCTTTTCCAGCTCATCCTCGGAAAGCTTTTTCATGTACTCCCTCGACTGGATCCGCCCCCACACCAGGCAGCGCTCCCCCACCTCGAAGTTGGAGGCATAGCGGGCATTCCTTCCCCAGCAGATGCACGGGATATAGTCCGACTTGCCGTACGGACGGTTGACCGCCAGCAGCAGATCTGCGATCTCCCTGCCAAGAGGAGTCTTTCTATATACAGGTTCCTTGCACACATAGCCGTCAAGGAAGATCTGGTTCGTTTTGATGTTCTCGCTGATCTCCTCCACAAATTCGATCTCCCTCGCAAATACGGAGAGGACCAGTTTATTTTTATGCTCCTCGTGCCTGTTGTAAGAGCGGAACTGACCGTTCACCACCACCATCATGCCGCGAAAATCCCCGCTTACATCGAGCAGCCTCTCTGAGATCATCACCGGAATGATATCCATGGACTCAGACAGCCTTGCCACCTGAATGTCAACCATATAGAAGCCCTCGCCAAAAATCTCATGGCTGAATGAGAACTCACTCACGATCTCTCCCATAACTGTCACCTGATTGTTTTCGATAACCTGCTCGTGATACCCGTTTTTTGTCTTTAATGTTTCTTGCATTCTCTTCATTCTCCCTTCGTTCTTGTAGTTAAATCATATGCCACTTTATACGGTAAATAAAGCTTGAAATATCGCAGGAAAAGCGCTTATTTGCTACATTTCGACACGGTTCGACACCATGTGCCACAGATCGGTATCCCTTTAAGCCGCTTTTTGAGAAATGCCGTAGAAATGTTTTTTAACATTGCAAAAAACAAAGGTAAGTGCTATACTATTGTGCGTGTTTGAGGAGGAGGGTGTGAAAGAGAGTTTTCGCACTGCAGAGGATTATTATGGAGGATTTATCGATATGATACAGAAAAGAGAAGATGTCAGAAACGTAGCGATCATTGCCCATGTCGACCATGGCAAGACGACGCTCGTGGACGAACTGCTCAAGCAGAGCGGTGTGTTCCGCGAAAACCAGGAGGTTGCCGAGCGCGTCATGGATTCCAACGATATTGAGCGGGAGCGCGGCATCACGATTTTATCAAAAAATACAGCTGTTATGTATAAAAGT
>CAJUQU010000221.1:1679-6869 GCA_910588595.1 uncultured Lachnospiraceae bacterium
CTTCCGATCTAAGATCAACATCATCGACACCCCGGGACATGCCGACTTCGGCGGCGAGGTTGAGCGCGTCCTCAAAATGGTAAACGGTGTTATTCTTGTCGTCGACGCGTTTGAGGGCGCCATGCCGCAGACCAAATTCGTGCTCAGAAAGGCGCTCGAGCTCAGGCTCCCCGTCATCGTCTGCATCAACAAGATCGACCGGCCGGAGGCGCGCCCCGCCGAGGTTGTCGAGGAAGTGCTCGAACTTTTTCTCGAGCTCGACGCGGACGATTCCCAGCTCGACTGCCCTTTCGTGTACGCCTCTGCCAAAACAGGGATCGCGTCTCTAGACGAGGACGGCGCAGGCGTCGACATGACCCCGCTGTTTGAGACGATCCTCGACTATATCCCCGCGCCGGAGGGCGATCCCGAGGCAGGCACGCAGGTGCTGATCAGCACCATCGACTACAATGAGTATGTGGGACGCATCGGTGTCGGCAAGGTTGACAATGGCACGATCGCCGTCAATCAGGAGGTCATCATCTGCAACCACCACGAACCGGACAAGCAGAAGAAGGTAAAAGTCAGCAAGCTCTATGAGTTCGACGGTCTGAACAAGGTGGAGGTAAAGGAAGCCGGCATCGGCTCGATCGTCGCCATATCCGGCATCTCGGATATCCATATCGGCGACACACTCTGCGCCGTGAACAATGTGGTCCCCATTCCTTTCCAGAAGATCAGCGAACCCACGATCGCCATGCAGTTTATCGTGAACGACTCACCGCTCGCCGGACAGGAGGGAAAGTACGTGACCAGCCGCCACATCCGTGACAGGCTGTTCAAGGAGCTCAACACGGACGTATCGCTGCGCGTCGAGGAGACAGACAGCGCTGATTCCTTCAAGGTTTCCGGGCGCGGCGAGCTGCATCTCTCCGTGCTGATCGAAAATATGCGCCGCGAAGGTTTTGAGTTTGCTGTCAGCAAAGCGGAAGTGCTGTATAAAACGGACGAGAACGGCAAACGGCTAGAGCCGATGGAGCTCGCCTACGTCGATGTCCCCGAAGAGTTTTCCGGCACTGTCATCGAGAAACTGAGCCAGAGAAAGGGCGAGCTGCAGAACATGGGCAAGGCAAGCGGCGGCTATGCCCGCCTGGAGTTTTCCATCCCGTCGCGCGGTCTGATCGGATACCGCGGCGAGTTCATGACAGACACCAAGGGAAACGGCATCTTAAATACGATATTTGACGGTTACGGCCCCTACAAGGGCGACATACAATACCGCAAACAGGGCTCCCTGATCGCGTTTGAGGCGGGCGAGGCGATCACCTACGGTCTGTACAACGCGCAGGAGCGCGGCACGCTGTTCATCAGTCCCGGCGAGAAAGTATACTCCGGTATGGTCGTCGGCCAGAACGGAAAAGGCGAGGATATCGAGCTCAACGTGTGTAAGAAAAAGCAATTGACAAACACACGTTCTTCAAGCGCAGATGAGGCGCTGCGTCTCACTCCGCCCAAGATCTTAAGTCTGGAGCAGGCGCTCGACTTCATCGATACAGACGAGCTTCTCGAAGTCACTCCCGAGAACCTGCGCATCCGCAAGAAGATCCTCGATCCCACCCTGAGAAAGCGCGCCGGAATGAAGAAATAAATTATATAAAGGAACACAGACACTTCCCCTGCATATATTATAAAAAACATATGCAGGGGATTTTTATGTCTAATATTATGAAAGCCGAAACCCCGGCCTACTCCGGAGATCTAACCATCAGCGTCACGTCATCGCTGGGCTTTATCCCCGTAAACAATGCCACTATCACGATATCTTACTCCGGCGATCCGGACACCGTCGTGCAGACACTTGCCACCGACGACTCCGGACAGACCTCCACGATATCGCTTCCTGCCCCCAATCTGTCCTACAGCACAGAGATCAGTGATGTCCAGCCCTACTCAGAATACAATATCTCCGTCACAGCCCCGGGATATGAACCCGTGTATATCTCCGGCACAGAGATCCTTCCCGATGTCACGGCTGTACAGCCCGTCACCATGAACCCGATCGAGGTCGAACCTCCGGGGGAGACCGAGGACGACATCGTCATACCTGACCATACATTGTATGGCGAATACCCGCCAAAAATACCCGAGGACGAGATCAAGCCGATGGATGAGAGCGGCGAGATCGTCCTGAGCCGTGTCGTGATCCCCGAATTTGTCATCGTGCACGACGGTGTTCCGCAGGACTCCTCCGCGCCCAACTACTACGTGCGCTACACAGACTACATCAAGAATGTCGTGTCGTCCGAGATCTATGCGACGTGGCCCGAGAGCACGATCTACGCCAACACGCTGGCGATCATGTCGTTCACGCTGAACCGCGTGTATACAGAGTGGTATCGCAACCAGGGCTACAACTTCACCATCACTTCCTCCACAGCCTACGACCAGAAATGGATCCGCGGCAGGAACATATACGAAAATATCAGCCGCATCGTGGACTCCATCTTCTCGAACTACCTGTCGCGCCCGGGCGTGCGCCAGCCGATCTTTACCTCCTACTGCGACGGAAACCGCGTCACCTGCAACGGACTCTCCCAGTGGGGAAGCAAATATCTGGGCGACCAGGGCTACACACCGATAGAGATCATACGTTATTATTACGGAAATGACATGTACATCAACTCCACCACATACATATCAGGTGTTCCCTCATCGTGGCCGGGCTATGACCTGACGGTCGGTTCCTCCGGGCAGAAAGTGCTACAGATGCAGCAGCAGCTCAACCGCATCGCACAGAATTATCCCGCCATACCGCGCATCTCTGAGGACGGTGTCTTCGGAACTGCCACCGCCAACGCAGTCCGCACTTTCCAGCGCATCTTCGGCCTTGCACCGACAGGGATCGTAGACTATCCTACCTGGTATAAGATCTCCGAGATCTTTGTGGGCGTATCACGGATATCGGAACCTGGTTGAACGGATATCCTTGTATTTCAAAAGGAGCGCTCCCTCTTTTCGGACGCTCCTTTTTCCATCAGTTTTTATCAACTTTTCTTTAATCCGACGGTGTGAGTTCCCCCACAGGATATAGATACAACTTCCTTCCAGTCCCCGACATCACACTGCCCGCTCTGATTCCAGCCTGCCGCGACTAACGTTCCATCACTTTTCAGTCCTGCGGTGTGACTGTTTCCGCAGGCGATGGCAACAATGTTCTGCCACCCTGCAACATCACACTGTCCATGGGTATTATCACCGACTGCTGTCACTGTGCCGTTATCTCTCAGCCCCACCGTGTGACTGCCCCCACAGGCGATCGCGACCATGCCGCTCCAGTCTGCGATATCACATTGCCCATCGGTATTGTCACCGACTGCCACTGCGGTTCTGTTCCTTCTCAGTCCCACCGTATGATGCTTCCCGCAGGCAACTGCCTCCATGTCCCTCCACTCCCTGATGTTGCATTCACCGTATCCGTTCAACCCGACCGCCACAACTGTTCCGTCCTGCTTGAGCCCGATCGTATGGCTGTTCCCGCAAGCTGCATAAGCGAGGTTCTTCCACGTTCTGATATGGCGCCCGCGGTGTACATACCGCCCTGTTACCAGCGCGGTTCCATCTTTCTGCACACCCACCGTATAACTCCCGCCGCACGATATGGAAATAAGATCTTTCCAGCCGCCCACATTGCATTGGGCATACCGGTTCCAGCCAGCGGCGGCAGCCGTCCCGTCCTCTCGGATCCCTGCCACATGGGCATGACCCGATGACAGGAAGACCATATCCTGCCAGCCGCTGCTGTCCGCTTCACCATACCGGCAACGGCCTGCCACAAATATGTTTTCCCTGGGTACTGCTGCCATACAAAATGGGCAGTACTGGATCCTGTCTGCGCTTTCCTCGCCTGCACACCAATATTTGCCGCAGAAAGTACAAATAAATTTCTTCATGGCAATCATACTCCTTATAACCGCGATTCATCTGATCTCCACCCAAATACGTTAACCAGCTCGTCCACGATCATATCTGTCCACGTCTGAGAAAGCCCTTCCCTGTCCAATAACATCTGTTTTGCTTTACTGATGGTCTGCTGCCGTGTATGTTCTCCCTGATCTGATGCACAAAACAAATTGATCAGTGTATCACTGCAGGATTTTGAAAAAATGCGTATTTCATTCCTGTGGTCCGGCGCCAGGTCAGAGAGATATGCTGCCAGCCGCTTTCTCTCTTTCAGTATGCCGTAACCTGACATCCTGACAATTTTTAAGAGGGCTTTATCAAAGGACCCCGCCTTGTCCTGCTCCCAGATCTTGTCCGCACAATACGGACAGTACCGGACTTCCATACCGTCTGTTTCCTCAATGTACCACTGTCCTTTGCAGGAAACGCAGTTCAATTCCATCATGATCTGCCAATCCCCCCTATGTGTTCAGCCTTCCCCTTCCAGACATTCCTCTTTGTCCTGCTGCTCGTTTTTCATGGACACAGCTGTGTCCGGATCCGGGTGCTCTGCATCATTCTTATCATCCATACTGTTCATTTCCCTGTTGATACGTTCTATCTCATCCTTGATCGACTGGTATTCCTGGTCGTACCTGTCATACTCCTGCCGTGCTTTCTCGCGCTTCACATCCAGGTCGTCTAAATTCGGTCTTATTATATTTATTTTGTTTCTTGCTTCATTTACTTTGTCATTTAATCTCGTTTCTTCAGAACATGCCTTGTCATATTTCGGCAGGTACTTTGCCATGAGTTTTTTGAGTTCTTCAATTTTTGAGTCGCGGATATCCCTATTCACCGGCGGATTGGAAAACCCCGATTTTTGTGTGCTCTTCTGCCGCTCATCCAACAATTGGACCAATTCATTTTCCCATGCTATCCGTTGTATCTTACACTCTCCCGCGCTGGCAGCAGCTTCGGTATATATATTTCTCGCCTCTATATATTCCGCTTTTGCCAGGTCCATCTGTTTCTTCACCCGCAAGTACTCTTTTTCCGCTTCTTCCGCCTGTTCCTTTAGGATCCCATGCTTTCGGCTCATGGAAATGACCCGGTTCTCATATCGGTTCAACTCCTCTTTCAGGTCATACTGTCTGATCTTCATCCTGAATACCGGAACAAACTCCTTAACGCGCTCCAAGTCAACGATCCCGCTGACAGAAACGTCATCTCCGCTTAGATCGGAAGAGCACACGTCTGAACTCCAGTCAC
>CAJUQU010000222.1:0-3990 GCA_910588595.1 uncultured Lachnospiraceae bacterium
TGTAACAATTAACCAGTAGTCATTCTTGACTACACCATTATTATACTAGGAGATAGAAGATGATCGACACAAAAGCGTACAAGCAGACAATGGCAAGTATCTACAAAGAGATCACGGAGGAGAAAAAATTCCTTCAGGAGAACGGTGTTTCCCTGAAAGGCGCTTCGGAGAATGAAAATATTGATGACATTATCCAGAAGACAAAGGGTACTTCGTTCAAGCTTCTGGTAATGGGGGAATTCAGCTCCGGCAAGTCTGCGTTCATCAATGTCCTGCTGGGAGAAAAACTGCTGCCGGAAGGCGCTGTTCCCATGACCGCTCTGATCACGGAGATCCGTTACGGCAGGGAGAGACAGGTTACGATGTATCCGAGACCCGGAAAGTGGAAGGGGGGAAGCCAGCCCTTTGACATTGAGCCGAAACTGTCGGAGATCAGGAAATATTCCACGATCGACAATAAGTCCGGGATCAACATGAAGGAAGCAAACAGGGTGGATTCTAGTTTTGAGAAGATGGTGGTGCACTGGCCGCTGGATATTTTAAAGGACGGCGTAGTGATCGTGGACTCACCGGGATTGAACGATCCGTATTCAAACGACCATATCGTACAGAACTATGTACCAAAGGCAGATGCCGTTTTGTTCTGCGAAAACGGCACACAGGCATATTCGGCGGGAGACAAGAAAACACTGGAGATGATCAATAGCAGCGGGTTTAAGAATCCGATCATGGTCACGACTTATTTTGATGTTGTGACAGACGCAATGACACAGCAGGAGATCCAGGAATTTATGGATATCTGTAACGCGAAGTATCTAAACCACACGGAGAAGCCGTTTTGCCATTATGTGAATTCGAAGCTGGGAATGGAGGCAAAGAAGAGCGGGAGTCAGTCTGAACTTGTGGAGTCCGGTTACTATGAGCTGGAAATGTTCCTGGCACACTATCTGACAGAGCATAAAGGCAGGGAAAAGATCGGCGCCGCGACATCTGCCATAAAAGTGTATAATGCCGGGCAGCGGAAGAGACTTAACGGTGTCATGGCAAACCTTGACGCGCCGGACGCAGATTTTAACAGGCGTATTGAGGAAACCAGAAAAAAACTCGGGAATGCAAGGCGCCAGGGGAGTCTGATCATGCGGGAATTTAAACTTGAGCTGAAAAGCGTCAGGGACGAGGTGAAAGATCAGCTGATCCCGGAGCTGTATGACGGATTGTGCAGCAAAGTGGATCTGGAGGGGTTTGAGCCAGATACCAGTTTTACGGTATTCCATCCCAGGCAGAGCAGCCGGCAGATTGCTGAGGAGTGCAGTAAGGAACTGGAGCGCAGGCAAAAAAAGTATGTGGCGGACTGGAGCAATGACGTACTGGCACCGATGGTGACGAAGGCATTTCAGAAAACAGCTTCAAAAATGAAAAAGCAGTTTGACGCGTTCAGCGAGGATATCATAGAGGCAAATTTGACCCTTGATACGAAAAAGGCAGATGTCAACACGGATGTCAATACCGCGACGAGGGTGGCGATGGTTGCCTATGCGCTGTTTACGGGCGACTGGATCACTGCGCTGATGGGAGGCGTGTTCGGTGCAGGGGCGTTTGGCAGGACGCTTGCGTGTGAGTTTGCGGCTGGACTGATTCTGGGGATCATCAGCCTGTTTACCCCTGTTGGTCTTCCGGCACTGGTTCTTGCAGGAATAGCGGGGTTGCTGGGCAGTGTGGGCTGGACTGCCGCCAGGGCTGCGAAAACGATCAAGGAGAATACGCTGCGGCAGACACGCGGATCCGTGCAGGAAAACAGGGAGGAGATCCTCGCGAATACATCGGTGCAGTGTGAGAGGATATTTGATGACCTGGAGCGGAAACTAGAGCAGGCTGTCAATGACGATATCGCCGAGGTAGAAGAGAATATACGGACGATCGAGCAGGAGAGGAAAAACAACAAATCACAGATCAGCAGGCGCAAAAACGAGATTTCCAATATCATTCATTACATTGATGCTGTCGATGCCAGGATGGATGATATCAGGGCAGGATTCCAGATCGGATAGCATCGTGTGATCAGTGGCAGATAGAGGTACAGAGATGACAAACATACATTTGGTTTATGATCCATACGCAGATAAGGTCCAAGTCTACATTGAGAGCCGGGAGATCACGGCACCGGAAAATAAGATCTATTCATTCTTGGATCTTGACGGTTTTTACAAATGCCTGCTGCCGTTTCGCAGGCGATACGCCATATGGGAAGGGCTTTTGCTGGAACTTCTCGAAGAAGTCAATGACGAGGATCTGCATATCATTTTTGAAGGGCGCAGGACGGATCATCAACGGCTTGCGGAGGCTTTCAGGCAGATGGAACCAGCTGTGGAGAACGCAGGATATGAGAATCGATGGCAGCTTACATACAAACAGAATTTTGAGTCAGCGGACTTTGCCAGGCGGCTTGCGGAAACGGCAAAGGATCTGCGGGAAATGTGCGAGTGCAGGGCGGAGCTAAGCAGGATTGACAACTTCATCGCCGGCATCAGGGAAGAGAGCGTGGTCGAGAACTGCAGACAGTTCAGGTCACTTCTCTCGGAGCATATCGTGAAATGGGAGCAGGGTAACAGTGCGTTCAAACAAGAAAAAATAGCGTACCTGAGTATGATGGAAGAGGGCATCGCGGAAGTGGGCAGACAGTTGGAGGGACAAAGATCATGGGTGTGACAGGAAGAGAACTGACAGTTGAGAATTCTTTGAATTCTGTGATCAGTGCGGTGGACAGTGTGGTCAGAAAACAGTATCTTGCGGAATTGCAGGAGGCGGAAGTCGTACCGCTCAACATGAAAACCGACTGCATCAAAGCGGGCAGAAATGTAAGGTTGTTTCAGGTGCTCTCGCTTTCCTACAGCAGTGCTGATGATCTGTATGACAGGCTGGTGAATGTTTTTGGCGTCGTTGCGCAGTTTCATTCAAGTCAGATCTTTATCCTTGACAGCGACGGACTCCGCGTTTCACTGTATCTGGGGATCGCGTGCAATGAGCTGGATCAGCTCAGTATGCAGTTTAACACGTTCAAAGGTTCCTTTCTCGGCAACTTTCCAGGCGGTAAGATCTCCATGTTGAACATGTCCGAGAGCGAGGTGCTTCTAAACGGCATCTTTGAGGAAGAAAATATCAAGATCGCCGCTGTCTCAGCACTGACAACGGCAAAAGAATGTTCCGGGAATAAGTGCTATGGGATTGAGCATCTGGTGGAGGGAATGTATGGGAGACCGTTTACGATGGTGCTGATCGCAGATGCTGTTCCCAGGAAAGAGCTGTGCGCACAACGCCAGAATCTGGAAGCAATGTACACAGAACTCTCACCTTTTCGGGAATATACCATCTCCATGAACCGCAATGAATCAAAGGGATATACGCAGACCTATAATCTCACCAAAAGTGAGTCCGTGACAGACGGGAAGAGCGTGACAGAAAATACGGCTTTCGGGAAGACGACAAGCAGGTCGGATACCGTGACACGCAACAGCGGGATAGAGAGTAAACAGGCAAAAAACCAGATCGCAGGGACCGCGCTGTCACTGGCTGCAATGCTGGCGGGGCTCGGCGATGCCACAGTGCACCCCCTGCAGGGCTTGTTTTACGGAGGAAGCATTTCCAACATCATCGGTTCTGTGCAGCTATTGATCGAGGGAGCAGAGCCAGGACGGACGAGGACAGAGGGGGAGGGCGAAAGTTACACGGTCAGTTTTTCCGAGTCGGAGACAACGTCCCGCCAGAAGGGATTTTCTGCCTCCAAAGGAATTTCTGACAGCCGCACGGCTGCGAGTGGTCAGACACTCCAGATGCGGTATGAAAATAAGTCGGTCTCCGATCTGCTCAGTGTACTGGATGAACAGATCGCACGGCTGCAGCATATTGAGGAGACGGGTGGTTTCTGCTGCGCCGCGTACTTTGTGGCAGGGGATATTTCAACGGCGCTTATGGTATCGAACATGTATCGCGCCC
>CAJUQU010000222.1:4000-6835 GCA_910588595.1 uncultured Lachnospiraceae bacterium
GCGCCCTGTTGGGCGGCGGCAACAGCCTCGGACAGCTCAACGCAGTCAATATATGGTCTGATCCGGGGAAAGTAGAGCGTATCTGTGACTATTTAAAACGGATGAACCATCCGCTGTTCCACTTTGAACAGAGACCTGATTACCCCACTTTCACGGCGGGATCCCTGGCGGCGGTAGATGAGTTTCCGATGTATGCCGCGCTGCCGCAGAAACCGGTCGGCGGGCTTCCGGTCACTGTGCGCGCGGAGTTTGCAAGGGATATCGCAAATATGGACAGCAGTCTGCAGGGACAGGTTTCAATCGGAAATATATTTCATATGGGAAAAGTAGGGATCGGTCAGGTGTCCCTGTCCCTAAATGATCTGAGCGGACATCTGTTTGTTGCAGGTACAACGGGCATGGGAAAATCTAATTTCTGTTATGGGCTTCTGGACAGTCTATACAAGGAAAATATTAAGTTTATGGTGATCGAACCGGCAAAAGGAGAGTATAAACAGGTGTTTGGCGGACGCGCGGACGTTCACGTTTTTGGCACGAATCCGGCTATCACGCCGTTGCTCAGGATCAATCCATTTTCTTTTCCCGAGGGGATCCATGTGGATGAGCACATCGCGAGGCTGCTGGAGATCTTCAATTCCTGCTGGCCGATGTACGCTGCGATGCCGGAGGTCCTAAAGGAGGGCATGGAAACAATCTACAGGCAGTGCGGTGATGCCTTTCCTTCCTTCGCGGACCTGCTGAAAGTCCTGCCGGAGATCATCCGCCAGTCGGAATTTTCAGGGGAAGTGAAGGGAAATTATATCGGTTCGCTCGTAACGCGGGTGAAATCACTTACAGATGGCTTGTATGGCAGTATTTTTACGGACGATGAAATTGACAGCCGTACGCTGTTTGACGAGAATGTGCTGATCGATCTGAGCCGTGTGGGGGCGGGGGAAATGAAGGCATTGATCATGGGGATCATGGTCATGAAGCTGCAGGAATACAGGATGTGCCATGCCAGGATGAATTCTCCGCTGATGCATATCACTGTTTTGGAGGAAGCGCACCACCTGCTGAAGGCACCGACTGTCTCCTCGGCGGAAGGGGTCAGCCTGCGTGCGATGTCCCTGGAAATGATCACCAACGCCATCGCCGAGATGCGCACTTACGGGGAGGGCTTTTTGATCGCGGACCAGTCCCCGACGCTGATGGATCTGTCCGTGATCCGCAACACCAACACCAAGGTGGTGTTCAAACTGCCGGAGCAGTCCGACCGTCAGGCGGTGGGGGCTGCAATGCCGCTGACCAGCCCGCAGATAAACGAGATCTCAAAACTCGAGAGGGGAGTGGCAGTCGTCTGCCAGAGCAACTGGGACAATGCGGTGCTGGCGAAAATAAGGCATTATAAAGCTGAGGATTTCATGCCCTATATCCATCAGGTACCGGATAGTGCGGTCGATGGGCGGCAGGTTCGCACCCAGTGTCTTGCCATATTGCTCAGAGACAGGATTTCCGGCGATAGCGACTCCTCGTTGGATGTCAGTGTGTGCAGGGAGCTGCTGTCAAAGGCAGTGTATGCGGACAGTGACATGAAAGCGTATCTGGGGGTCATCAGACGCTATCTCGCGCAGGGTGCCTGTCACAGATCATTCGGGGAAATATGCAGGTATATCGACAGGATGGTCAAGGCAGGGAAGATGTTGGAAGTGTGCGGGGACATGGAGGATCCGGCGCAGTGGGAAAGAAGGGCGATGGCTTACATCAACACTGCTGCAGAACTGACAGAGGCGGAAGCGACGGAACTGATCTCCATATGTATCAACACGCAGACAGGAGATTCTCATGAAATAAAGAGGGCAGAAATAAAAAAGTTATATTACCGGTATTTTGCGTATGCAGCACAGAGGAGGAAGTCAAATGTTTTTTGATGAAAAGATCCGTGAGGGCAGCGAACGGAATGAAATGCAGGAACTGAGGGAAAAGCGTGACGATTATGATGATATCAAGGAAATCAATGTCGAGCTTGTCGAAAGTGTGGAGGGACTCGAACAGCAGCCGATGGTCGTCACGGGAAGCCCTTTTGAGATCGCGGGCAGTCTGGACTGCACACAGGGTGATAACCGCTATAATGTAGCCAGTGACTGCGGACTGGTGAGCTGCTCTAATTACCTGAAGCTGTGTGGGATAGAGGTAAGCGAGGACGAGATCGTGGGCTATGCGCTGGCAAACAATCTGTGTTCACGCGGTTATTTTTCCGCACCAGAAAGCTGGGGTGGGACGAATGACCAAAATCTGGAAACCATTTTGGAACACTATGGTGTAGGATCCTCTGTGTTCCATTCGGATGAAAAACGCGGATCCATAGGGGGGATCGCTGATGCGGTGGAGTGCGGTCATGCCGTTATGATCGGTGTGAATGCGGGCTGCTTGTGGGATGATCCCAATTTTGTGGGGGACGGGCGTGCCAATCACCAGATCACAGTGACAGGGACGATCCGAAATGAATCAGGAGAACTGGCGGCACTGACGGTCTGCGACAGCGGGCGGAGTCTGGGAGCTGACAGCTGCAGGGTGGTGTCCGTGTCGGATATGCAGGGGTTTTATGCAGCAATCCCAGGGGCGTCGGCGATCATTTCAGACAGGGCAGTGAGGTAAGTCCGATAACAGTTTTTAAAGATTTCCGGGAAAGGATAAGGGTTTGGAAATGGAAAACAGGGAAGATATTATCACAGCGATAAAAACAGCGACACGGAGCAATTTTGCACTGTCGTTATGGGTTCCCGTCAGGAGGGCGGGACATATACTGGACGCGGCATTTTTGTATGATATGGGCAATTTTACGACAGTGAGGAT
>CAJUQU010000223.1 GCA_910588595.1 uncultured Lachnospiraceae bacterium
CGACCACCGAGATCTACACTCTTTCCCTACACGACGCTCTTCCGATCTTGGCGCAGGATCGCAGACGCCAGCTCCCCGGCATCAACCATCGTTTTCTCGCTGCCTAGCTCGACAAACAGCCCGTTCATCAGCGGGACAAAGATCTCAAAGAGCGAAATATCAAAACAGATCGACCCGATCGCCACGATCCCGCGGCAGTTCTGTGTGATGTCCCGGTTAAACGGGTTATTGTCCGGGTGGACGATGTTGGCAATCCCCCTGTGCGAGAGCATCACGCCCTTTGGCCTGCCCGTCGTCCCCGATGTGTAGATCATATATGCGGGCTGCTCCTGCCGGATCGCTGGCAGCAAATCACATGCCGCCTCCTGGCGCATCAGCTGATCGATGTCCACATAATCATAATTTCCTGCCATCGCGATCTCCGGTGACGAGATCAGACAGGAAGCACAGCTGTTTTCCATGATGTACGCAATCCGCTCTGTCGGATATGCCGGGTCGATCGGGATAAAAGCCGCTCCCGACTTGGATATGCCAAGGATCGTCGGGATCAGCCGGATGTCACGCGTTAGCATGAATGCAACATAGTCTCCCGACTTCACACCCCTGCGGACGAGCGCGCAGGCGATCCTGTCGCTGAGCATGTCAAGCTGCGCAAAAGTGAGCACGTTGTCCCCCGCATACACCGCCGGTCTTGCCCTGTAGCAATCCGCAGCCAGGCGAAACAGCGATGGTATCGTCAGATCGTTCCTGATATCGATCTGTTTTCCCACAACCGAAGTAACCTTTCGAAATTCCGCTTCCCCGACCGACCGGGACAGCACATTATCCCGCACGCCATCACACAGGATCGCACAGAGGGCATCCGCAAGATACGATGCCCGCTCTTTTGTATAATACTGACTATTGTAGTCAAACTGCATGTTCAGCCCGCCATCCCTGTCGTAAAACAGACTGAACGTCATATGATTGCTCATATCGCCCGCGACGCTGAACCGGACGCGGTAATCCAGCGCTGTCTGATACTGAAATCGGTAAAAATTGAACACATACTCGGCAAGTGCCTCCGATATCGTATTGTCCTCCCGCAGGACAGAGAGGATCCTGTCAAACCCCATATGCTTGTGCGCCGAAGCCTCCCGCGCGGCACGCGCTGCTGCCCGGCACAGCGCTGCAAAAGAACCCGCGCCTTCGCCCGCACACTCTGTCCTGACACGAACAGGGACGAGCAGCGTAAAGCAGCCAAGCGTATCCATCTGTTCCGGCGTGCGCCCCAGACGCGGCATCAGAAATACGGCATCCGGCTTTCCGGTCGCCTGTGCGAGATAGTACGCATATGCCGCTGCCACGACATACGGCACAGTGACCTGTTCCCGCCTGCCAAACTCCTCGATCCCGCGCATGAGCGCATCCGGTATGCGCCGCGTGATACTGTCAAAGCCGGTTGTCTTCTCTGAACGTGCCTGCGGCGTCTCGTGCGCGCCCGTCTCTGTCCCGGTCTTCATTTCCGCGAAAATGGCAGGCTCGAAATCCGCATCTCTGAAATACTCCCGCCAAAATCCGTCATCATCACTGTTCTGCGGCACCTCTGCTGCGTCCGACGCGGCATAAACGAATTCTGCAGCCGCCTTTCCGCCGAGCACATCCAGCACCCGCTGCACAAAGAGACTCATGCCGTAGCCGTCAATGATGACATGGTGAAAGCGCACATACAAATAGACGCCGCCTCCTGAGAGCGGCATCACAACTGCATGGTACAACTGCTTCTCCATATCCATAGGGATCCTGTCCAGCGCTGCCATCTGATTTTCAACCTGTTCCGCGGTGTATGCTTCCCACACACTGCACGCGTACAGCTTTTCCTCCCCGTATACCATCTGCCACGCACGTCCGCCCTGCGGTAAAGCGTCATGGCGCAACGAAGCGGCAAAGATATCAGCGCTGTCAAGCACCTGATCCGCCGCCTCCTTCACCGCCTGCGGTTCGCAGTCGGGCAGATATAATTTCAGTGAGATCGTATTCTGGGCGCTCTGGGGACGAACCTGCTGTGCCATCGCGATCTCCCTCTGCGAGAGACTCAGCGCCCTGATTTTCTGTCCATCTGCCATCATTTCTATACCACCGTCAAAATATCCACAAAGCCTGTCACTTCAAAGATCTCCATGATCGTGTCATTTACATTTGTCACTTTCATGCTGCCCTGCTTGTTCATCGTCTTCTGCGCGCCCAGCAGAATGCGCAGTCCCGCAGACGACAGGTAGTCGAGCGCCGCCATGTCGATCGTCAGTTCCGTGATCCCGTCGAGAGAATTTTTGAGTACATTCTCAAGCTCCGGTGCCGTGTTTGTATCAAGCCGTCCCTCCAGTGCCACTGTAAGATTATTTCCATTTTGTGATTTTGTGATCTTCATATATCCTTTCCCTCCGTCAAAAATTACTTCCGTTCCAGCCCCACTTGTCAACCTCCTCGTACTTGACGTAGACGTGATACAAATGCAGAGGGCTGTGTCTGCTCGCCCTGCCGAGCTTCCCCTTCACGGACGAACGCTGTGATGCTGTCATCACAGTGCTCACTCTCGAGCTAATAAATGGCATATCCGTTCCCCCCTCGCTCAGGATCAGTCCCCGATATCCGTGTGTCCCTGCTCAAACTCCCACTGCAGACCATACTTGTCGATGAAATAAAAATATTTGGTGTTTCCAAGAATGTCAGCCGCCGCCTGCTTCGCCTGCGCATCGTTTTCCTTCGCCTCGTCAAAATAATAAAAATCCGAAGGTTCTGTCTTGCTGATCTGGTATACCCTGTAATCGTCCGTCGTGTTGATGAGTGTGACATCCGGCTGTGCCTTGATGTACGCAAACGCCTCCTCAATGTTCGTCACCTTCAGCGCGACATGGCGCGCGCCGCTGATATCGTTTGCCTTGAAAATGATCGGCTCTTTGCGCCCCTCAGGCTTGTGATAGCACATCAGTTCGATCGTGAACTTTGTGCCCGGCACATCCATAAATCCAATGGAGACCTCCGCCTCCTTCGCCTCCTCAATAAAACCGCCCGCCTGGAAAAATACCACGTTTTTCCAATGCGGAATATGCTGGTTGGGCACTGCCCCCAGAATCCGTTCATAGTACGCAAACGCGTCCTTGACATCGTCCACAAAAATACATACGTGTGATAATCCTGTAAAATTTGGCTTCTCCATCTCTCAGTCCTCCTATAAGATTCCTCTGTCGCGACACAATGCCTCTATGCTCCTGTCGTAGGTTGCCTCCGCCTCCGCAGAGAAAAAGCACCCTGGAACGCCCTCGTTGTTGTCTCTGTGATGCGCCACACATTCACAGCACCTGCCATGCCTCGGGCAGTCAAATGTACAGGGACATGGTCTGTTGTTACTGCAAGCTGCCATAAGAATGAGCTCCTTTTCTGTTGTAATACATGTTCTTGTCACTCTTTCATGATAACACACCTTCTGATCCATTTGTTCATTCAGGCACCATTCGCACTTTTTTTGGTATCGATTGCAGTACAGGCACACTGACACACTATATCCCCCAAAACAGTATTCCCCAAACAGATAACGCGCCGCAGGATCCACGTTCTGGCGGACTTCGATCTGCTCATGTTTTCCGCCGCTCTCACCTGCCATGATCACGATCTCAAATGCGTCCAGCGGCAGTGCAAGCCCTGCCCCGATCGTCTTCACAAAGCTCTCCTTCAAGGTCCACAGCCGGTAAAATGCTGCGTCCCGCTGCTGTCCTGCCGGAAATCCGGCGAGATATCGATACTCTCCCTCCGAGAAAAACTGCCTGGCAAGCGGCAGATCGGCAGCCTCGATCCGTTCGACATCACATCCGACCGCAGTGTCCGCAAACACGGCGACTGCCATCCCGCCGGAATGGGACAGATTAAAATGGATATCCGGATAATACGGCAGATACGGCTTGCCGTTCTCCCCGTACGCGATCACGGCTTCCTGCTCGTCGATCCCATGTGCCGCCAGCCCCTGGCGCAGCAGCAATCCCGCCCCCAGCGAGAGCTTTTTATCCTTCATAAACAGAAAGGCGTCGACCTTTCTCTGCCGCCCGCGCGACAAGGACCGGTACGCACATGCAAAATGCGCTGCATCCTCCAGCACGCCCGTGTCCATCCAGTACAGTTCCACCGTACTGCCGCCAACCGCAAGCAAAGCCCTCTCTCCTGCTAATTCCATACGCCATTACTTTCCCATTGTATTCATCCTTTTCATCCTCTGTGATCTCGTCATCCCTGCTGCTTCCCGTCATCGATCGCCAGCGTGATGACCGTATTGTTCATATTCAGCACCCGCGTGTACTGGAAATCCGACATGATCCTGCGGATCAGCGCGATACCGCCGACCACAGGCCCCTCCCTGGACACCTTCTGTTCCAGCGGGTTAAACGGCACGCCATCGTCGCGGATCCGCAGGATATAGCTGCCATCCTGGATCGTAAAGCTGATGTCGATATAGTTCTTCCGCCCGCTCTGATAGCCGTACTGAACAATGTTGGCAGTCATCTCCTCCAGCGCGAGCGCCAGATGATTCGCATCCTTCGCTCCGATACCGTTATGCGCACAGAAGTCCAGCAGCTGATCCCGCAGCGTCACCACATCCTCAAGCTGGTTTTTCACGGAAAAATCCAGACTGACCTCGTTTGTGATCTGCGGGAGCATATACCGCCCGCCCGACGGAAAACGCCCTGTCCGCTGCCCGCGCATGCGGTACAATACACTGCATACAATGGTCAGGATCTCCCCTGCCAACGCAGCCAGGCAGACACCGTAGAACCCGGACCAGAACATTCCCGCCAGCGTGAGCGGCACGATCACTGCAAATCCCTGCAGGACCGTGATGACCGTGGAAAGTTTCGGTTGTAATATCGTCTGATAATACGACATCAAAAATTTGTTATACACATAAAATGGAAACGAGCACGCGAAGATGCGCAGCGCCGTCTTGCACAGCGCGAGCATCTCCCCGTCCGCGATGCCAAACAATCCCGCGATCGCCTGCGGAAACACAAGAAAGACGACCAGCAGCGCCGCGATCGCCAGATAGCTGTAGGCGAGCACCCGCTTAGAGAGCGCCCGGATCCCGTAATAATCCCGCTCCCCATAGAGAATCCCCGCGATGCTGGGAACAAGCCCGATGACGCCGCCCACGCACAGCTCCGCGATCAGTACCGCGTTGGCACAGACAGAGTACACCGCCATCGGATCGTTACCCAGGAAACGTACGATCGCCGAGTTGATGATGACGGATCTGAGCGCCGACATCAGCGTGAAGGCAGCGCTCGGAATCCCTGCCGCCGCCGACATCCGGACATATGCTGCCAGCCTGCCCCCGGGCTTCGTGAGCCGGAGCATTCTGTGCTCTGAGCGCATATAAAACAGCACCGTCACCATGCCGGTCAGATAACCGATCACCGTCGAGAGCGCACTCCCCGCCATTCCCAGACCAAATACCTTCAAAAACACGAAATCCAACACCAGATTGACCACATTGGCGATGATGAACAGCGCGCTTCCCAGCTGTGGGTGATTGTCGGTATTCATAAAATAGCAGCAGATGATCGCCGCTGTCAGAATCGGTATTCCGCCGAAGTTCACTGCGATGTAAGGTCTCACCAGCGCCGCCATCCGCTCATTGCCGGCGAGCGCCCTCGCCAGGACACCCAGCAGAATTGGCGTCATCAACGCAAAGACAAGCGCCAGACCGACGCCGGCAAGGAGAGAGGCGGTGAAAATACCGCCCGCCTTCTCTGTCTCCCGCCTGCCGAGCAGCACTGCTGCCTCAGCAGCGCCGCCCATCGCGAGCATCATCGCCGGCATCTGCAAGAGCAGCAGGACCGGCATAGACAGCTCGATCGCCGCCATCGCCTCCGGTCCCAGCAGGTTGCCCACGATCATGCCGTCAACCACATTTCCCAGCTGCATCGCAACCGTCATCAGCACCCCCGGCAGGATATACTGATGTATCTTTTTATTGATCAAAAATGCATTTCTCTCCATCATTTCAACACTCTCCATAACCTGACGGGAAGTTCTTCTCACACGATCCTGCCGTCAAAGAATCCCAGCGTTGCCAGCGCTTTCAGCGCACTGCGCAGATACGCTCCGTCAGGCATCGGCCACTTGAATCCGAGCCGGTACAGCGCCTTTGTCGTGAAGCTGTTGTCCGCGTCGATATAGGCGCTTGCCTCCTCCACATCGCTCGACAGGTAGGCGATCAGTCCGGATATCAGCTCATTTTTCTCCTCATTTTCGAGCGCACTCAGCAGTGCAGTCTCAAACGCCTCATCGCTGACGATATCCACCCAGATCCCCAGTGCGTTCATCTGCTCGATGACGTCCGCCATCTGGATCACATAGCTGCTGTACGCGTGAAATACACTGAAATCCCCCTCTGACGCGGCTAGTTTCACGATCGCTTCCGCCGTTGCGTCGATCGGTGAAAATTCCGCCGGCATGTCCATCAGGGAGACCGGGAACTTTCCAAGCGCCACATATCCCCGCAGGGTGCGCATAAATCCGTTTGTGACAGAATTGATCTGGAACTCCCCGTCACTGACGCGGCTCATCAGGTTGCCGACACGGACGATCCTGCCCTTCATGCCCTTTGAGGCTGCCTCCAGGACCGCCATCTCCGCACGGAACTTCGTGTCGATATACTTGTTTGAAATGCTCTGTCCGAAGGACAGTTCATTTTCATGCAGCTTCTTTTCAGCCGGAAATCTGCCCCCGACATTCTCCCCCGCGACGCTCACTGTCGAAATATGGATCAGCTCCCTCCCGCTCCTGGTGCACAGGCT
>CAJUQU010000224.1 GCA_910588595.1 uncultured Lachnospiraceae bacterium
TATATTTCTGTTGCTTTATTGCCGCTCCTAGCCATATTGCAACCGCACAGGTGGATAAATTTTCCCAAAACACCAAAACATATTTTATTATCTGCGGCATATACTTAATGGTGCCACACAGGCGTAAAGATGTCCAAAATGCTGGATTTTCTAAATAATCCACCATTTTGTTTGTACAAAAAAATCAAATAATCCTATGGCATTATTCGATTATTTTTGCTATAATAATATTTGCAGCTACATATTATGCGTTTATTGTAAAATACCTCTGCTGGCAGCAGGTATTTTACATTTTATATACATTCGTCTTATATCATGATTTATGGGGGAACATCATGGTTTTTAGCAGCCTTTTATTTATTTTTGTTTTTTTGCCAATTTTTATGATCATATATTATCTATTTCCTGCCAAAAGCCGAAATCTGCTTCTTTTTCTGGGAAGTTTGATTTTCTATAGCATCGGAGAACCTTATTACCTTTTTTTGATCCTCTGTTCCATCACTGTAAACTTTATCATCGGAAGAGCCATGGAGCGCTTCAGGGGCAGGGATTTCGAGCGGGCTTTACTGTTGATCCTGTCGCTGTTATACAATTTTGGCTTTTTGTTGTTTTTCAAATACACCAATTTTTTTATAGAAAATATTAATGCCGCCTTAAGATTACTGTCAATCCCCTGGCGGTTCTACACACTGAACATTACACTGCCTCTTGGAATCAGTTTCTATACGTTCCAGATCGCTTCCTACGTCATCGATGTCTATGTCGGGAAAACGAAGGCTGACAGGTCTTTTGTCAGTCTCGGTGCATATCTGTGCATGTTTCCCCAATTGATCGCCGGACCGATCGTTGTCTACTCCGACATCCATGATGCATTAAAAAAAAGGTCGGTCTCAATCTATGGTTTCGACAACGGTCTCAAGACCTTTATCATGGGACTGGGCTATAAGGTCATCATCGCAAACCGCATCGGAACTCTATGGAATGAGGTATGTACCATCGGATACGAGAGCATCTCCACCCCGCTTGCATGGCTTGGCGCTTTTGCCTACTCCATGCAGCTTTATTTTGACTTCTGCGGCTACTCCCTGATGGCAGTCGGACTCGGTGAGATGCTTGGTTTCCGCATGCCCGCCAATTTCCGCCACCCCTATATGGCACGGAGTGTCACCGACTTCTGGCGCAGATGGCATATCACCCTCGGTGCATGGTTCCGCGAGTATGTATACATCCCTCTCGGCGGCAACCGCAAAGGCAGATCCAGGATGGTCTTTAATCTGCTGGTCGTATGGTTCCTCACTGGTTTCTGGCACGGCGCTGCCTGGAACTTTATCTTGTGGGGGCTCTTTATCTTTGTACTGCAGATTATTGAGAAAAATATAACATTGAAATGGCTCAACGCCGACAATTTTTTTGCGAAGATCATATCACACATATATATGATCTTTTATATCCTTGTAAGCTGGACAATTTTTGCGATCAGTGATTTTCATGAACTTGGCGTTTATCTGAACCGGCTGTTTCCTTTCCTGATCATGAATGAAGGAAACACAAATGATATTTTTAACCTCTCCGACGTTACGAGGCTCGCTGCCGATTACGCGCCGCTATTGATCGCATGTGTCATTTTTGCGACGAATCTACCGGATAGGCTTTTCCACAAGATCCGCAACCGATTTGCTGGCATTGTCGTAGCTTTTGTATTATTCTGGTGGTCCGTGTATTATCTATGCATCGGACTGAATAATCCGTTCCTGTACTTTAGGTATTAGTTTTATTTGATTTATGAAAGGCTTGTTAATGAAAGAGATCAACAATAAAAAATATTTTACACTCCTCATTCTGTTGGTCGTATCCTCGATACTGTTCAGCATACTTGGATACTACTGGAATATCCGCTACTATCACAGTGAAAATGTGTATTCAATATCGACGCCCCCTTTGTCAACTGCCATGCGGGGGATTCACGACAAACTATATATGACAGATCTGTTGAGCTTTCATTCTGATTACGCTGTAGACAACCTCAGTGTGCTGTCAGCTGCTGTACCGCCTGATCTGTCCACGGAAATGTCACCCGAGGCAACACAGAAGACCTATGAGGGAATCCTCTCTAGCCTGTCCGCTGTCGAGCAGGTTGTAAGCATTCCGGAAGAACCCGAAGTCTATGAGTTCACTGCCGCGACTGATGACTACTTTGCGGACGCCTGCTTTATTGGAGATTCACGCACAGTCGGGATCAGTCAGTATGCAGATATTGAGAACGCAACTTTCCTATGCAAGACTTCGCTCACAATATATGATTACGAAAAACCCAAGATCACCTACGAGGGCTCGAAAGTGTCCATACACGATGTGCTCTCAGAAAAGCAGTTTGCCAAAATCTACCTGATGGTAGGCATCAATGAGTGCGGCACCGGTACGCCAGAAAGCTTTTATGAACGTTACCGGGATGTTGTTATGGATATCCGCGGACTTCAGCCGCAAGCCCTGATCTTTATTCAGGGAAATCTGTTTGTTACCCAGAAAAAATCTGACGACGGTGACAGTATCACTAACGAAAACATTGCCGCCCGAAACGATCTGATCGCAACGCTCGCAAATCAAAAGGACATTTTTTATATCAACATCAACGAAAGCAGCCTGTGCGAAGACGGCGCCCTCGTATCAGATTACACATGGGATCAGGTACATATCAAAGCACAATACTACCCTATCTGGAAAGATTTCCTGCTCCAGCATGCGATCATTACGGATCAGACAGCCCTTGAATAGCAGATTTTCCAGCTTATGCAAAAACAGGAGGTGTATGCCTCCTGTTTTGATGTTATGCTTTTACTTCTGCCGTAAGTTCAGTTTCTGCAGTGTCCAGATCGATCAGGATCATATCTCCCGCCTTTACTTTATCTTCAAGGATCAGTTTTGCCGCCAGCGTTTCCACATGCTTCTGGATATATCGTTTGAGCGGTCTTGCACCGTATACAGGGTCATAACCGTTCTCCACGATAAAGTGCTGTGCGCGATCCGAGATCTCTATACGCAGTTCCCTATCCGCGAGCCGCCTGTTAATATCCGCCAATATCAGACTGATAATACCGCCTATATTATCTTTCGTGAGCGGTTTGAATAGTATCGTCTCATCGAGGCGGTTCAAAAACTCAGGCCGGAAGTGTGCCCTGAGCTCTCCCATGACCATATCGTGCGCGGACTGCCCGATCTCGCCATCGCCGTCAATGCCGTCTAACAGATACTGTGCACCGATGTTAGATGTCATGATCAGTATCGTATTCTTAAAATCAACTGTCCGCCCCTGCGAGTCTGTTATCCGGCCATCGTCCAGCACCTGCAACAAAATATTGAACACATCCGGATGTGCCTTCTCAACCTCATCAAACAGCACCACACTGTACGGTTTCCTGCGCACAGCCTCCGTCAGCTGCCCGCCCTCATCATAGCCAACATATCCCGGAGGCGCTCCGATCAGCCTTGACACAGAATGTTTCTCCATGTACTCACTCATATCGATCCGCACCATGTTAGACTCATCATCAAACAGAGAGGCTGCAAGCGCCTTGGCAAGCTCTGTCTTGCCGACACCAGTCGGTCCTAAGAACAAAAAGGAACCGATCGGCTTGTCAGGGTCCTTGATCCCCGCCTTTGAGCGGATGATCGCTTCCGTCACCTTGGTGACACCCTCGTCCTGTCCGATCACGCGCTTGTGGAGTTCCCGATCCAGGTGCAGTGTCTTGTTCCGCTCGCTCTCATTGAGCTTTGCCACCGGGATCCCCGTCCAGCGCGATATGATCTTTGCGATCTCATCGTCGGATACACTCTCATGTACCAGAGACATCTCCCTGGCATTGACTGTCTCCTCCTCCGACTCCAGCTGCCTTTTGAGCTCCGGGAGTTTTCCGTAACTCAATTCCGCCGCTTTCTCCAGATTTCCTTCCCGCTGCGCGATCTGGATCTGGTTATTCATATCTTCGATGTCCTCCCGCAGCTTTGACAGTCTCTCCACACATGCTTTCTCATTATCCCACTGAGCCTTACGGTTGTCAAACTCCGCTTTCTGCTCGGCAAGTTCCGCCTGAAGCGCTGTCAGCCTCTCCGCACTCAGCCGGTCCTCCTCCTTCTTGAGGGCAGCGACCTCGATCTCCATCTGCATGATCCTCCTCTGCAGCTCATCGAGCTCCGCTGGCAGTGAGTCAAGCTCTGTCTTGATCAGGGCACATGCCTCATCTACAAGGTCGATCGCTTTGTCCGGCAAAAATCGGTCTGTGATATAACGGTTTGACAGCACCGCCGCACTCACAAGCGCATTGTCCATGATCTTGACGCCATGGAAGACCTCGTAGCGCTCTTTCAGCCCTCGCAGGATACTGATGGTATCCTCCACTGTCGGTTCTGACACCATCACCGGCTGGAAACGCCGCTCCAGCGCCGGATCCTTCTCAATGTACTGTCTGTATTCATCCAGGGTTGTGGCACCGATACAGTGCAGCTCCCCCCTCGCAAGCATCGGCTTTAACATGTTCCCGGCATCCATCGCCCCGTCCGTCTTGCCGGCACCCACAATGGTATGCAGCTCATCAATAAAGAGAATGATCTGCCCGTCGCTGTTCTTCACGTCCTCGAGCACCGCCTTTAGACGCTCCTCGAACTCGCCTCTGTACTTAGCCCCGGCGATCAGTGCTCCCATATCCAGCGAAAAGATCTTCTTGTCCTTCAATCCCTGTGGCACATCGCCGCGCACGATACGCTGTGCAAGCCCCTCGACAACGGCAGTCTTGCCAACACCGGGTTCCCCGATAAGGACCGGATTGTTTTTGGTCTTTCTCGACAGGATACGGATGATATTGCGGATCTCGTTATCCCGCCCGATGACCGGATCCAGCTTCTGGTTTCTCGCTTTATCCACGAGATCCTGCCCATATTTTTCAAGTGTATCGTATGTCGCCTCGGGATTGTCGCTTGTAACCCTCTGATTCCCACGCACCTCCGAAAGCGACTTTAGGAAACGTTCCCTTGTGATACCGTACTCCCGAAAGATCTCCTTGATCTCTTTGTTCGGATTCTGGATCATAGATAGAAAGAGATGTTCCACGGAGACATACTCGTCCCCCATGCGCTTTGCCTCATCCTCGGCACTGATCAGCACTTTGTTGAGATACTGTCCTATATACGGCTGTCCACCCTGTACCTTGACACGCTTCTCCAATGCCGTCTTTACCCTGTCAAGAAAATAGTCCTTGTCGATCTCCATCTTCTCAACCAGCTTTAAGATCAGACTGTCATCTATCGTCAGGAGTGCATAGAGCAAATGCTCCTGCTCGAGCTCCTGGTTCCCGTATTCCATCGCAAGCTTCTCACACTGATTGACCGCCTCGATCGACTTTTGTGTAAATTTTTGTATATTCATAATGCTCCTCCTCTCATGTCACATTATTTTTTTGTTTTATCTGTTCTATATTTACTATAACACTTTTTTTAGTTTTGTCAATTTAGTTTATACTTTTATAACTTTTTTATTTGCATTCTTATGGTTTTTCGTGGCAATTCCATATTTTTTTGAAGCATTTCAATAAATTTTCACTTTTATTCTACCGATATTATAAAATATGTGGTACAATATGTATAGTAAGGAGCTGCCGGAAAAAATGAACTATCCTGCGCAATCTGTGTCAGTTTTTCTGCAGTTCCTAATCAGCGAAAGATGGTGTTAAGATAATGGATCCAGCCACAGCTTATTTTTTAAAAAAATACTATCCACACGTGATCAAATGGTGGTTAGTGGTGTATAATCCTGAGACTGTCAGAATCTGGCCTTCCAAAGCAGAAAGGGAAGAGGCGCTCCGGCTTGAAGCGATCGAGCACAAAAAGGAAGCGCAAAAACCCGCCCTAGAAGATTCCATGTCCGGTTCGCAGCAGGGCATGCCTCTCGATGAGTCCGCATACAATGCGACAACCGGTTCCTACTCGGGATTATATGGACAAAAACCTGTCGACGAGAACACTCAGGCTGCACTTGATGCGATCCTGAATGCTTCCAACAACCAAATCTCTGTCGACTCGCTCCTTGCAGGTACCGGAACGGCTTCTTGCGACAGCCTGGTTATGCCGCCCGAGCAGGACGAGATCATACGCGAGGCAAATGAAATCTATGAGCGGCTTCTGCGTGAAGCTGCCGAGGATGAAGCGCGCAAGCAGGCTGAAATTGACGAGATGCGCAGACAGGCTGATCTACAGTTTTCACAGACGGCAGAATAAGACATTATCTCCGCCTGTGTACGGAAACGGACGCGGCATACTGTTTCAAGTATGCCGCGTCCGTTTCCATGCGGATGGAACATTAGTTACACTTATTTCTAAGTTCATCCCACTGTCTATCAATTTCCTGCTGAAACTTTCCGATCAGTTCTTCATTTTCTTTTTTAAACAGATGTTTAAAACGTCTCTGTGGTCGCAAAAACTCCTCGATGGGCAATTTGTTCTTTGGCTCATAGTTCAGAATCCATCTGCCATCTATCACCTCAAACATCGGCCAGTAACAGGTCTCCACTGCCAGTTTACAGATGCTCATCATCTCACTCGGATCATAGCCCCAGCCTCTTGGGCATGGTGACAGGACATTTAAAAACGCTGCACCCGGCGTATAGATCGCCTTCTGCGCCTTTGTATACAGATCCTTAAAATTTGATGTAAAGGTACTCTGCCCCACATACGGGATATGATGCTCTGCCATGATCGCCGCAAGATCCTTCCTGATCTGCACTTTCCCGGCTGATACTTTTCCAGCCGGAGTTGTCGTCGTGTCTGCATACTGCG
>CAJUQU010000225.1 GCA_910588595.1 uncultured Lachnospiraceae bacterium
TCATCGGTTTTGGCTGGGGGATCGCGGGCGCGGCGTCTGCGACGCTGATCGCCCAGCTCGTGTCAAGCATCTTTTGCATCTGGCATATCAGAAAGATCGAGCTGCTGCGCATGCAGCCGGAGGATTTCAGGCTGAGCGGCAGACTGGCGGGAGAACTGATGTATCTGGGTTTTCCCATGGCGTTTCAGAATGCGGTCATAGCGGTGGGCGGCATGATCGTACAGGCTGTGGTAAACGGATTTGGCGTGGTTTTTATCGCTGGGTTTACGGCGACCAACAAGCTGTACGGTTTGCTGGAGATCGCGGCGACATCCTACGGTTATGCCATGGTGACATACATGGGGCAGAATATGGGCGCCGGAAAGGTCAGGCGCATTCATGACGGTATGCGGGCGGCTGTGGTGATCGCACTGATCACATCTGTTGTGATCGCGGCGTGCATGCTGGGCTTTGGCAGACTCTTGCTGGGACTGTTCATATCGGGTTCCCCGGCGACGGTGGAGGCGACGATGGAGGTCGCATATCACTATCTGGCGGTCATGAGCGTCTGTCTGCCGGTACTGTACATACTGCATGTGACGCGCTCCGCCATACAGGGCATGGGAAATACGGTGCTCCCGATGCTCTCGGGCGTCGCGGAGTTTGTCATGCGCACGGCAAGCGCGCTGCTCCTGCCGAGACTGATCGGTGAGAACGGCATTTTTTACGCGGAGATCATGGCGTGGATGGGGGCGGATGTGATCCTCGTCATCAGTTATTTTATCGTGGTGAGGAGATTGTCTTAATCAAATCTTAAACTTTTACCCAATTGGAACTTAAAAATATATGGTATATACTTCTATCTGTGAGGACGAACCGGAGAGAGAAGTACAGGATTCAACAGGGAGGTCAGTGATGTACAACGTATTGGTGTGTGATGACGAGAGGGATATTGTGTCGGCGCTCAGGATCTATCTGACGGCTGAGGGGTATCAGGTGTATGAGGCTTACAATGGAAAGGAAGCTTTGGAGGTGCTTGCGAGGGAGACGATCCATCTGGTGCTCATGGATATCATGATGCCCGTTATGGACGGTATCACGGCGATGGTGAAGCTGCGGGAGCAGAGCAACGTACCGGTCATCATGCTGACAGCCAGGAGCGAGGACACCGATAAAGTGCTCGGACTCAACATCGGTGCGGACGATTACGTGACGAAACCGTTCAATCCGGTGGAGGTGCAGGCGCGTGTGAAATCCCAGCTCAGGCGTTACATGCAGCTTGGCAGCGGGGTGACGCCGAGGGTGGTCGAGACGCTTACGATCGGAGGCATCGAGCTTGACGACCGCACCAAGGAAGTGACGCTCGACGGCGAGCGCGCGGCGCTGACACCGACAGAGTATGATATCCTCAAGCTTCTCATGGAAAATCCGGGAAAAGTGTACTCCCCGGCACAGATTTACGCAGCAGTGTGGAACGACAGCCCGTACGGCACAGAGAATACGGTGGCGGTCCACATCCGGCATCTGCGGGAAAAACTCGAGTACAATCCGGCGGAGCCGCGGTATCTCAAATCTGTCTGGGGACGAGGTTACAAGTTGGAAGCATAAACAGGAAAAAGGGTGATGTTTAAGGTGAAAAAGTTAAGATATTCGATCGTGGCAAAGTGCCTGGCATGGCTGCTGTGCATTGTCTCAGCTGTAGGAACTGGAGTTCTTGGTCTGTGCCTGGCATGCGGTGTATATGGCGGTATGTGGGAGATGACGCGGGAGGAGGCACTCGAGGATTCCTACCGGTATGCCAATATGAACTATTCCGTGAATGCGTTTAGCAATCGTGGGAGCAGCGCTCATGCAGAGGAACTGCGAGAGGAGTTTTTCAAGTATGGGATCATCAAGTCAAACGGTCTCGATGGCGTGAATCTTCATGACAAGATGTCCTATCTTGAAACGAACATGACGGAACAGGAGCTTGCGGATCTCAACCCCGACGAGCTGTTCCTCTATCTGTTTGTCGAGACGGTAAACGGTTCCAGAGCGTCTAAGGTGATGGAGTATTACGGCGATTATGCGGACATTGCGTCGCTGGCTGTCGAGAGCAGTAAGCTGATCGAGGATTCAGGCTGGTCGTATCTGTATGCGGACAGGATATGCTACGATGTCGCAGAGGGAGTCCTGTACTATCGCGCCGAGGGCAACTATTATCCGGTACAGAATGTATCGCTGTGCTATGACGGCAGTCAGGGAGCGACGGTGTACAACTATAACTATGATTTTAATACCGGGGGTTACAAGCTGAATTTCGAGAGCTTTGACACCGCGATCTTTGACGGAGGCACAGATGCGTTTTCGGATGAAGGCGGGGGGGGGCAGGAAATGCAGCCGGATCAGGAGCGGATAGAGCAGATCCTTGGGGGCGAGGGCAGCGGAGGTGCAGTCAACCTGGCGGATCTGAACAACACGACGTTCAGCTGCAGCAAATGGGGAACGATCCTGCTGGACAATGTGCGGGGCATAACAGGCGATGAACTGACGCTGATCGACTCCGACAATATCGCGGATGAATTCTTTGTCAGGGAGGCAGGGTACTATCTCAACGAGGACTACACGCTCGTGGTCCGGGATGATATTCAGCCGGATGCGTACTGGGTGGTGTCACTCATTCCGGATCATGTCCCGTCAGACCGCGTGAGCATGTACAGTCAGGAGGGCTGGTTCATCGATCTGTATTATGATCTTGTTGACATGAATCTGTTCCAGGGACTCGGGATCAGCATCTTTGTGCTGCTGCTGTCGTTTGGATTCCTGGTGTATGCGGCGGGGCGCCGCAGGACGGTGGAAGGGATCGTGCTCACCTGGTTTGACAGGATTCCGCTTGATATACTGACTGTGCTTGCGGGCGGTGCGGAATTGTTCATGGGGATCCTGGCGCTATATATATTGTCGGCAACGGGCATATGGAGATCCGCAGACATCAGCCTGGGCGTGTGCAGTATGTTCGGTGTTATCATGACCGTGACTGCGATCGCGTATATGCTGAGCCTTTGTGTGCGGGTGAAGGCGGGAAAATGGTGGAGAAACAGCGTCTGCTATCGGATCTACAGCCGGATACGCGATCTGATCACAATGATCTTTCGGAATATCGAACTGCTATGGAAAGTGATCCTTTTTGTCGGGGTAGTTTCTGTCGTCGACCTGTTTCTCATAGCTGTCTTTGACTTTGGTGATACCGCGTTCGTTTTTTATCTGGGCCGGCGCCTGGCTATCTGTGCAGTATTGTGTGTGATCGTCATTCAGATCAGTAAACTGCAGAGAGCGGGGCAGTGTATGGCGGAGGGGGATCTCACGTACAAGATCGACACGAAAAAGATGTTCTGGGACTGCAAGAAGCACGGGGAGAATCTGAATAAGATCAGCGAGGGCATGTCCAGGGCGGTCGACGAGCGCATGAAGAGCGAGCGCCTCAAGACGGAACTGATCACGAACGTGTCCCACGATATCAAGACGCCGCTCACATCCATCATCAACTATGTGGATCTGCTCTCGAAGGAGGAGCTTCACAATGACAAGGCGGCAGAGTACCTCGAAGTACTTGAGCGGCAGTCTTCCAAACTGAAGAAGCTGATCGAGGATCTGGTGGAGGCATCCAAGGCATCTTCCGGAAATCTGGCTGTTGACAGACAGCAGCTGGAGGTCGGTGTGTTCGTGACACAGACAGTGGGGGAATTTGAGGAGAGACTTTCGGTCGTAGGGCTGGAACTGATTGTCAGCAAACTGGATGAACCTGTATACATCATGACGGACGGCAGGCATCTCTGGCGTGTCATCGACAACCTGATGAACAACATCTGCAAATACGCGCAGGCAGGTTCAAGGGTGTACGTAAACCTGGAAGCGGCAGAACAGAGCGTGCGCATCACATTCCGCAATATATCAAAATATCCGCTGAACATCAGCGGTGAGGAGCTGATGGAACGCTTTGTGCGCGGGGATAAGTCGAGGAACACGGACGGGCATGGGCTGGGACTCTCCATAGCGCAGAGCCTGATGAAACTGATCAAAGGGAAGATGGATATCATTGTGGATGGGGATCTGTTCAAGGTCGAGCTCACCTTTGACAGATATTGTGATACAATGAAAGAAAATGCAGACATTGACAGAAATAGTTGTATTTTGGTATAATATTATCAGATATTGAAGAGGATGTCTGCAGGCATGTCAGCTGGCGGCATAGGGTTCATACCTATGCCGCCGAATTTGTTGATGTGCATTGTTTTCCAGGATGCTGGACTGTATTGGGAGCAGTAGGATTTTAGGGCGGGATCAGCGATCAGGCTGAAATAAAATGGTAGTCGGAGTAGTGGAAATGAACAGTGATATGAAAATGGATATTCGTGACCGGGTGTATTCGGGACTGCTTGCAGGAAAAGGAAGTTTTCTGCTTTTAAGGCACTACAATACATTTGCGTTTACGGAGGAAGGAAAAGAACAGACGAAAAGGGATTATCCAGATGCGTTCGTCTGTCTGCATGATTTTAAGCTGTCTAATATGATCAGCGTGTTTGAGCCGTTTCTTGATTTTGCGAATGAAGCGTTCGGACAGCTTTCAGATCAGGCAATTGACAGCCTTCTTGATGAGTGTGATATCTATAGTCTGCATCGGTCAGTCTTTAAGAGTTTTCTCCAGAGTGGCGTTTGTGTACGTGAGGAAAACATGTTGATCGATGAGGTGGCATTTGAACAGGATAAGATCGCCTCCGCAGTTGTGGAGATTGTCTCCCATCTGGCAGGTGACA
The DNA here is from genome assembly GCA_910588595.1 of uncultured Lachnospiraceae bacterium. Classification (GTDB taxonomy): domain Bacteria; phylum Bacillota; class Clostridia; order Lachnospirales; family Lachnospiraceae; genus COE1. The sequence goes on from CAJUQU010000225.1 coordinate 4,773, forward strand.
GACAGGTCATATTTCTGTTGAATGATATTCAGTATGCGAATGGATCATCAATGCATTTTATCCATAATCTCATCGAGGATGCGACATGCCATAATATTGTTGTCATAGCAGCATACAATGAGGCAAAAGTGCCGCTTGCCCACATGGAGCCGATCTGGAACATATTTTATAGATATGTATGTGACAGGAAGCTGGTGATCGAGACAAGTTCGGGTATGCTGAGCAGCTCAAGAGGAAGCCTGAGTGATTTTACATTTTCGGTGGATCAGCTGGAAAGTTATATCATCAAGATCAACAACCTGCTTTTTTGTCTGGATTTTATGCAGGCAAAATATTATCTTGAGATCATCTACAAATTGATAACAGTTGAGGAGATTGATATTGATTGGGATTACAAGTGCAGGATCGTCAAACTATACGCATTTGTGTCTATCTACACACAGGATTTTTCACAGGCGCTGCTTTTGTGTGGAGAATTAAAAGAACTCCAGCGGCGGACTGTAGACATGGAACTTGACTATGTTTACTGTTATCTGATGTGTATGGCGCATATGTATAACGGAAAACTTGATGAGGCAGAAAAATATGCCGGGAAATGTCTTGAGATCGCAGTACAGCAGCATTCTGACTATGATATTTTTATCGCGAAGCTTCTGAGTGTGATGGTAAAAATGTCGGGGTGGCACAATATTTTTTTCTGTGCGAATGAAATTGCTGTGGACGAGGATGTTCTGCGGAAAGCGGAGGAATATCATTTCTGGAATCATCTGGCGCACATATATGTCTATGCCTATGACAATCAGCCGATGCTCTTTGCAGATGAAACGCAGTTAGAGAGCAGACTGGTAAACTTTAATAAAGGTGTCGATATCATGAAGAGACTTGGCAACGAGTATTTTCTGATGGAGGCATACCGCAATAATATTATGATCGCTTCCACGAACGGTTTTTTTAAGACGGCAAAATATTACTATGACAAATGCCATGAGCTTGTCAGGGGCAAGGATGAGTATGAGGAAGCTATGATTTATAACGGTGTGGGCTACATATCATCCGCCATGGAAGAGTATGAGAAGGCGTTTGAATGTTATAATCGGGCGCTCAAAAGCTTTTTGAAAATGGAAAAGATCGATTATGTGGGTGAGACACTTTATAACATGGCGATCAATTGTATTATGGCGCAGGATTACAAAGACGCGTACGATTATCTTGAACTATCATTTAGGATCGTGAAGGAAATGAAAATGAACAGTCTCAGGGTCTGCAACATTTCAAAGCTTGCAGGGCTTCTCGCACTGTGCAGTCATTATAATGAAAATGAGTTGAAATGTGCCATCTATATCGAGAAGACAAGGCTGTTTCTGGAACACTTGATCGGCAGGGAGGACGAAGAGCTGGAAAGTGCGATCATACATGACTATACTATGTGCAGGGACGATCTTTTTATCTATTACTTTGTTTGCGGGCTGCAGCTTGCGCAGAGACAGGAATGCGAGGAGGCGCAAAAAAATTATTTGCTGGCGGCGAAGTGTCTTGATGAATTTGCAGGAAATCAGTTTTACATTTTCGGACAATATATCATAGAATTTGCAAGATTATATCGAGTTATGGGCAAGGATGAGGAAGCGCAGAAATGTTTGGATCATGCAATCGATTTTTATGGCAGACAGAAGTGTGCAGACAAGGTGGCAGCGTTTAGGGATAAACTTATGTGCAGGACTCCTAAGGCAGATCGATGTGGACTTGAGTTGTCAACTGTTCTCAGACATGAGATTGACGAAGTGCTTAGACATGCGTCTATATACAAGGAAAATCAGGAACACCAGAAGGCAATGAATTTCCTGTCTGCATGGCAGAAAATGGTGGAGATTGGCGGCAAGAGCCGAAAGGAACTGGTAACTCCGGCGCTGAATGCCTTCATACATAACTTTAACATAGACAGGCTGATCTTGGTGAAATATGGTGAGAATGGCCCTCAAGAGCTCTATAACAACACAGGTTATGTTTATACAAGTGAGCGTCAGGGGCGAGATCGGAAGAGCGTC
>CAJUQU010000226.1 GCA_910588595.1 uncultured Lachnospiraceae bacterium
CTTCCATATCAACTATGAGAATCATGATGAACTGGGACAGTTATGTGTGCAATTTGAAAGGATGCGTGCAGAACTGGAGTTCAATAACCGGAAGATGTGGCGCATGGTGGAAGCGGAAAAGACGCTCCGTGCAGCCATAGCCCATGATATCCGCACACCCTTGACTACCCTGCGGGGATATCAGGAGACGATGCTGGAATTTTTGCCAGAGAGTGCATTAAGCCAGGAGAAGACGGCAGAAATGCTGCGGGAAGGGATGGCACAGATCGACAGGATCAACCGTTTTGTGGAAAACATGCGTGTATTATCCAGTCTGGAGTCCAGGGAGGCGGTGTGGGAACAGACAAGCCTGAAACAGCTCGAAACCAAGCTGCGGATGTCGATCGGCGTGTTGGAGGAAGCGTACAGGAGAAATGTGACGTTTGTTCCGGTATGTGCGGATAAAGATTTTCTGGCAGATGCCGGGTTTGTTCTTGAGGTGGCAGAAAACCTGATCTCCAACGCGCTGCGGTTTGCAAATGAGAATGTTTCAGTCCGCTTTTTTCTTGCGGGAGATTGTTTGACGATGGAAGTGACGGATGACGGGAAAGGATATCCTCAGGGGTTTTCACTGCCGGAAAATATACGCCAGACCAGAGGAACACATCGACAACCCGACCTGCAGCATCTGGGGATCGGATTGTATATCAGTCGGATATGCTGTGAAAAACACGGAGGGAAGCTCACTGTAGAAAACCGTTCCGAGGGCGGCGGCATGGCGAGAGCGTCATTTCAGGTGAAATAACATATGACAAAGAGGAGGCGGCGAAAGCGGCTTCTTTTTTTCGTTGTCTATTTGTTGTGAAATGGATGGTATTCTAATGTACAGTAAATGAATGTATAGCAAATGAAGTGTGAGGAAAGGTATGGAAATCTTGAAAACGACAGATTTAACAAAGTATTACAGCCATAACGGAACAGTGACAAAAGCCGTTGATCACGTAGATATCAGTGTATGCAAAGGAGAATATGTTTCTATCATAGGGCAGTCGGGGGCGGGTAAGAGCACATTGCTGAACCTGCTGGGCGGACTGGATCAGCCGGATGCCGGAAAAGTCTTTATGAAAGGGATTTCTATTTACGATGAGGGAAAGAACCTGTCTGTGTTCAGGCGCCGGAATATCGGATTTATTTTTCAATCCTATCATCTGATGCCTTTTTTGAATGTGTGGGAAAATATCATTCTGCCTGCAGGGATTGACGGAACGTCATTAGACAAAGCATTTGCATACGAACTGTTGGAGCGTCTGGAGTTGTCTGACAAAAAAGGCAGTTTTCCGGAAGAATTGTCCGGAGGGCAGCAGCAGCGTGTGGCGATCGCCAGGGCATTGATCATGAAGCCGTCAATCGTCTTAGCGGATGAGCCCACAGGAAATTTAGACAGCAAGACAGGCAGCAGGGTATTCGGGTTATTGTTGGATGTATGTAAAAGGTTTGACCAGACATTGCTGATCGTCACCCACAACGAGATGCTTACAAAAGAGGCAGACACAATTATAAGGATAGTTGATGGGGCCGCGGTGATTGAAAAATAAGGAACTGTGCATTTTATTCTGCACAGTTCTAATGATGGAGTTGAGAGGAAAATGCAGAACAGAACCATTTGGAATCTTGCAATAAAAAATATATTTTATAATAAACGCAGAAGTTTACAGATCATATTCACGATCATGTTGTCAGTATGCCTTGTTTTCAGCGCAGTCACATTCTGGAGTAGTTACAGGAACCTGGAAAAAGAGGAGGCTCTGGAAAAAGAAGGGGCATATCATGCTGAATATATGGGGGTGGGGGCATGGCAGCTCGAAAGGATAGAGAGGAGCCATGATATATGCGGCAGTTTTGTCACATACAAGGCTGATGATGTGCAGATCGCCAATGAGAATATTGTCAGCAATTATATTTCACCGCAGGTTGTCTCTTTTGCAGATCTGGAAAAAGTTTATCATCTTTATGCAGGACATATGCCGCAGAGAGAAGACGAAATCGTTATGGACAAGTGGGTGATGGAGACATTGGGATTGAGGACCGAACCGGACCAAAAGATCTGCTTGTCATTCGACATAGCGGACGTCGATACCGGAGACGTTCGCCGGATAGAAAAGGATTTTCAGATTGTAGGTATTCTGAGCGATATAGAATCGCTGAGAGCAGGTAATATTTCTTATATTATTTTTGACGAAGATTTACTGAAATGTATATCAAAGAATATTTCCTGCAATGTGAAAATACGGTTGAGATCCAATTTTGAATGCAGGAAACAGATTGAAGATCTGGCACTTGCCGTGGGAATCCGTGAGGAAAATGTGAATTACAATACGACATATCTGGATGCGTTTGGCATTGAGGTACAGGATATTTTCGGGTTGGCGATCATTATATGCTTTATCCTTTTTATAGCCGTGATTGTTGTCCTTAACATCTACAATATTTATTTTGGACAGAATATTAAGATATATGGGGTATTCAAAGCAATAGGTGCAACGGATCTGCAGTTAAGAATGTTTGTCTATTTTGAATCGCTGATCTTAGGTACGCTGGGCATCATGGCAGGCATTGCCGCCGGCACAGGTGTGAGTTTTTGTGTGGTCCCGCTCATGAATAAGATGGACAGGGGCATACCGGAGATCATTACAGACATTTCAGCGTGCTCTTTTGTGGCGGCTGCGGCTGCAGGATATGTTATCGTGCTGTTCGCATCAAACGCTCCCGTGCGAAAAATGAGACAAATATCTGTGACAGGGGCTTATCATTACAATCCAGTCAATATCAAAAACAGAAATGCGGGAAAGTTAGCAGGCAAGATCAGCATACACTATCTGGCATATACTTATATTTTCAGGTACAAGAAAAAATTAGCCTTTCAGATCCTTTCCGTGACCGCTACATTTATCCTGTTCCTCGTGGCAGACAGTATCATAGGAAGCATGAATTTAGACAGCCTGGCAAACCTGACGATAGGAGGGGACTACAGCATACAGATTTCTGATACGGTTTCAAGAGGCAGGGAACGCATAGACCTGCTGGATGCGGACTTTCTCAGTGAATTGAACGATCATGAGGACATAAAAAGTTATCATACGATCATGTATGAACGTGTTTGGTGGGCAGAGCGATCTGCAGGAAATCATATTGAGCTGCCGCAGGAATATATTGAGCTGGGGATAGGATATGGGGATATTGCCTCTGTCCTGTACGGATATGACAGTGAATTTTTGAAAGGTGTCAAAAAGTATATAACTGCCGGAACATTTGATCTTGAGCTGCTGGAAACAGGTGAGTATGTCATAGTCGTTGATGACGGCATATCCAACATATCACCGGGAGAGATGCTGTATTTCAATGCTTCTGACGGAAGTGAATTTGCAGTAAGCGTAGCAGCCGTTGTTTCTAACAATATCACATACCGGGGATATAAGGCATCGGGATGCGATCTGATCGTCCACCAAAATCTGCTGGAACATTTGGGCATGGATACCCGTATACAGAGAATTGTCCTGTCATCGGGCAGCCAGGATCTTAAAACAGGATTACAGGAAATGCTGGGTGGGAGAGAAGATATAACGCTCGTTTCTTATATGGATCTAAAGATGGAGCTTGCAAAACAGAAACATATGATTTCAGCTGTTTCCCACGGTTTTTTGCTGATCCTGTTCCTGATCGTGGTCTTTAATTTGGTCAATACAACATTTACGAATATTTTGTCCAGGAAGAAAGAATTGGGCATATTGGAGGCAATCGGTCTCACATTGCAGCAGGAAAAAAGGCTGTTGCATTTTGAGAGTTTTTACATTGTGGCTGTTTCATCCATGATCGGTATGGCAACAGGTTATCCTGCGGGATATATAGCGTTTCTTTTATTCAAAATACAGGCGGATTATGCGGTGTACTATTTCCCTATAATGGAAGGCTTGCTGCTTTTGGCTGTATTGTGGATTCTGCAGTGGATCCTTGTCAACAGATGCAGTGACCTGTTGGAGAGACAATCCGCAGTTGAAAAGATCAGATATGAGGAGTAAAGAAATATGGGAAAATTAAAAATAATGATGTTGGCAGGCGTGGCAGTGATCATACTTTTTTTGGCTGCAGGGGCAATCCAGAACTCAGACAGAAAGCCGGATGAATACACATTGATATTTGAAGGTGACAACAAGGCGGAGAGATGGATAGACATAGCGGTACAGGGAGAGGATGGCATTATGTATCTGGGCAGCATGCTCCTTAGGGACAGTGCCCCAACATTGCGCGATGTTGTGAAAACCATCAATGACAGGAATGAAGGAATATTGATCGGTATGGACGATCATGGGAGGATCACGTCAGTCAATGTATGCCAAAATAAAGAGGCTCGGCAATGGCATGTCTACATAAACAATAAAACATCTTCAACAGAAAATGTAGATGCTATACAGGTAAGCGATCATGATGGTATCACGTTGCTGTATGAATGAAGGATATATGAATTCTTAAATTTCCTTTAGGGTATTGCATTATAACCTACGAAGTGTTAATATAATTATACACCCACAAGGTGTTGAGATAGAATGGAAGTACAACATCGTACTCACGCTGCTTTCACGATCAGGCGAAAAAAGTTCCTGATATTCTTTCGGCAGACATATTGAAAGAGATTGAAATATTTTGGAGAAAAGAAGATGAATGAATTTGTAAAAATAGTATTGTCGTTGTCTGTTTCCGGCACACTGTTACTGCTTCTCATTTTGGGATTGAAGCCGCTGTATAAAAACAGATTCAGTAAGTGTTGGCAGTATTATGTCTGGATAATTGTTGCGCTGCGGTTCCTGCTTCCCTTTACTCCCGATACTACGATTGTTGGGAAACTGTTTGAAAAATTTGATATAGCAGCTATAACGAATGAAATTCCTACAAGCCCCAATGTACCCGTTTCTGCCAATCCGGATAACAACGAAGCAGCGCCGATACAGACAAACAGGGATATGACCACCGCTGCCATGTTTGAACCATGTAACAAATATGTCTGCCTGTTTTTTATCTGGTCAGTATTGGCACTGGTTCTGTTTGTCCGCAAGGTAACTGTTTATCAAGGATTTATCCAATACATCAAAGCGGGCAGCACAGCGGTATCGGATATAAAGATATTGGATCTGCTATCTGATCGTGAAGAAAAACTAAATATTCATACAAGAGTTGAACTATCCTATCATTCGTTGATCGTTTCCCCTATTATGATTGGATTCTTTCGACCAGAAATTGTTTTGCCTGTCCGCAAATTGGATGAAAAAGAGTTGTCTTATATCTTTGCGCATGAGCTGACCCACTACAAACAGGGGGATATGTTTTACAAATGGCTGATACAGATTGCTGTGTGCATCCATTGGTTCAATCCTTTTGTATATCTGCTGGAAAAGGAAGTGAATAAATCTTGTGAATTGTCATGTGATGAAAAAGTCATATCTGTACTTGATGACAAAGCAAAGCGTGAGTATGGGGACACATTGATTTCCTTTTTGAAGTCAAACAATCTCTACAAAAGTTCTTTGGCTTCCGTCACTTTGACAGAGGGAGCAGAACAGCTAAAAGAAAGGTTAGGTGCTATTATGAATTTTAAGAAGAAAGGCAAAGTACTGCAGATTTTAACAGGTTTATTGACAGTGGGCATCATTTTTGCCGCAGCATTCGTTGGCAATTATCATGAAGCAAACGCATCTATGCCTGCTGACATAGATAACGGTTTATCGATACAGTCTGATGATATGCCGGCAATGGAAACCCTGGAGTTTAGAGGAACAACATATTATTTGGTTTTTAACGAAGCCCAACTCAGAGCTATTGGAACAGGTGCGTATGGCATGGATCAGAATTATATGCAACAGGCGGATATTCAATTATCCACAGACGAATGGGTACCCATTGGAACATGGGACAATCCATTTACAGGCACTTTTACAGGTAATGGTTTTGAAATTGTAGGTCTTACCATGACCGACCCAGAAGCAGAGATCATAGGGCTATTTGGTGTTGCCCAAAATGCTCATATATATAATGTTATTTTGCGAGATTGTGACATCGCGAGCGCGGGTAGAAATATTACAGGAAAATCGGTTGGAGCAATCCTTGCGATTGGACAAGGGAGCCGTTCTTATGATAATATTGTCTATCCAAAAGAAATAGATTAACTTGCAAAGCCGTTTGTCCTGATGGAAATGATTTCCCGTGTGAAAGTGGTATTACGCGCATAAGTACATTAGAACGCTTTGAACAAAATTAGGCAAATGTGGGAACTATATTATTATGATAAGGAATGATTATTGATATGAAAGATATTATAGCAAAGTATAGAGAAAATTATATAGCAGAAATGCGTAAAGATGTAGGGCATGCGCCTCTTATGGTAATAAGCTGCGGAATTATTATCGAAAACAGCAAGGGGGAAATATTGCTCCAAAAGCGACGTGATAATGGACTTTGGGCACTGATTGGCGGTTCTATGGAGATTGGGGAAAAATTTATAGAAACAATAAAAAGAGAAGCATTTGAGGAAGCCGGAATTAAAATAAATGAACTGTCATTATTTGGCATTTATTCAGGCGAGGATAGGATTATCACTTATCCGAATGGAGATATTTGCTGCGGGACGGGTATCATTTTTAAGACAACTGGGTATAGTGGAGAAATACAAAATAATACAGAAGAAACACTGGAACACAGATTTTTTGATAAAACAAACCTACCTGATAATATTAATCCTGAATTATTCACCGTTGTACCATAATGATGGCTGAAAACC
>CAJUQU010000227.1 GCA_910588595.1 uncultured Lachnospiraceae bacterium
TTCCTTCATCATCAGCACTTCGTCCGCGATGTGTTCGATATCCGAGACAATGTGGGTCGACAGCAGCACGATGCTGTCCCTGCCCAGCTTCTCGATCAGATTGCGGAACCGCACCCGCTCCTTGGGATCAAGCCCCGCCGTCGGTTCGTCCAGGACCAGCAGCTTTGGATCGTTTAGCAGCGCCTGTGCGATGCCGAGTCTCTGCTTCATGCCGCCCGAGAAAGTCCTGATCTTCTTTCGACTCACTTCCTGCAGGGACACCAGCTCGAGCAGCTCCTTTGTCCTGCGCTTTGCCTGCGCCTTTGGCATGCCTTTCAGCGCGGCAAGGTACAGCAGAAAATCCATCGCGCCAAACTCCGGGTAATACCCGAAATCCTGCGGCAGATAGCCGAGAATGGCGCGGTACGCCTCCTCGCCCACATCGATGCCGTCATAGGCGATCGTGCCGCCCGTAGGCTTCAAGATCCCGCAGATCATGCGCATCAGCGTGGTCTTTCCCGCACCGTTTGCCCCGAGCAGACCGTAGACGCCCTTCTGCAGCTTCACCGAAACGCGGTCCACCGCGATCCGGTTCTGATATTGTTTTGATACTCGATCGATCACAAGTTCCATAATGAACCTCCCTGATTCAGCCTCACGCTGACTTTTTATACCGCCGCGGTTTTATTGACGATGCCCGCACACTGCCGCATCGTTCCGGTCAACAGCAGGAGCACAGCGGCGATCCACCACATGCCGCTGCCCGCCTGGCAGTATCGCGCGATGCTGCCCTGCAGCGCCATCGTCAGAAAGCTGATGCAGACCGCGGTGCCGGCACAGATATAGACCGCCTCGCGCCCGTGGATCCTGCGGACGATCCACAGACCGGAAAACGTCGTCATCAGATAGGGCACCAGGATATAGACGCCTGCCTGTATCACAGTGCCTCCCTGCCGCGCGGTTTCGACCGGCAGCAGCAGGACGAGTACGATCAGATTCTCCATGCCCAGGATCCCCAGTCTTGCCAGGACGACACTCCGCAGCGAAAAGCGTGTCGCCATCTCCAGCTCCGCCATCTCATAGTTCTGTGAACGTCCGCTCTCCGACACGACTGTCAGCGCCAGCAGCGGCATCAGCGCGGAAGCCACCCAGACCGTATCTGACGGCAGCCCTGCCACCCCTGCCGCCGACAGCACAAAGACCAGCGCGGAGACGATCCACACCCATCTGCGGATGTAGCCAAGCTGCGTGAGGACAAACGCGAAAATACTGATCTTTGGCTGTTCCAGCGCGCGCAGAAACGCCCTTTTGTGCAGTGGCTGCGGCGCGTCGAACACATTTTTCAACTCCTGTCTTAAATGCTGTTTCATTCGATCCCCTCCTGTTTTAAGTGCTCCTTGAATTTCCTAGTCACCGCATTCAGCCTGCGGTACACTGCAAACCTCGAGACCTGCAGCAACTGCGCGAGCGTCAGGATCGGCACCTCATTCACATAGCGGAGCAGCAAAAGCTCCTGCTCATCCGGCGCAAGCGCCGCCACTGCCGCCCGCACTGCAAGGCTGGTGAGGAGATGCTCGTCCGGACTCTCCCGCGCCGGATCGTTTCGTCCTGCAGCTTCCGCCGGACTGCCGCCCGCACCGTCATCCGATGCACACAGCGTCTCCCAGGACTGTTCTCTGGAACACCTGCGGTATTCGTCCACACACAGATTCCTCGCGATCGTGTAGAGACATCTCAGCGCCTGGTCCGCCGTACCTGCCTGGTAATTTTCGAGGTATCGGAGAAATGTTCCCTGCGTGACATCCTCCGCCGTCTGCCTGTCGCGCAGGCGAAAATAACAGTAGCGGTAAATCTTGTCGTACTGATCCTCCATATCCGTAAATATATCCCTGGGCATTCCGAAAACACCTCCCCCTCTCACTATGTATAACGCGGCAGGCCGCCGTCATGTGCGGCTGTATAAAAATTTTTTTTAATCAAAAGGGCGGGGGACAAGTCCCCCGCCGCTATCGGCTGACATATTGTGCTCTCATTCATGGAAACAGATGACCGTGTTAAAGCGCGCATTTATCTATTCCTCTCTATAGCTTAAATTTCTATAGCTTAAATTTCTATGGCTTAAATTTCTATGGCTTAAATTTCTATGGCTTAAATAATTTCAATCCATATCCCACATATTTGTCCATCTTTGAATCTACGGATAGAAACACCATATCATTCATTATTGCCTGCCATATAATCATCCTGTCAAAAGGATCCTTATGCTCTCTCGGCAAACGATACGACAATACTTTGCACAACAAAAAGCTGTCTTCAATTTCATTCCCCTATCAGCTCCTCATCACTCATACTCCAGTCCTCTGCAAATGAAACCGTCCCTTTTCCTTCCAGTGTCCCCAATTTACGGGTTCTCGGTACGATAACTTCATCCAGTGCAGTAATGATCACCTTTTGATTTAACCGGAGCTTTTCCCGCTCTTCCGGAACACAGACCTCTCCGTTATAATATCCCTGCATCGCTATCATAAAACACCTCCATTAATTCCCTGGTCTCACAACTATTGTTTCCTGTTGTTGACCATCAGATAACAGCCCTGTATCATTTCCCAAATTGATTTTACTACAAAATCCCCGGATTGTCATTTGGATTCTACTCCTACAACAATACTACATAATACCCAAACAAGACAGCAGCCGCTCGTTCTCACTCAAGCTTTCGACAGCGCAGCACCATCCGTTCTCAGCACCTTGCGCGCAGCGAGCGCGAACGTGACCGCGTGTACGGTCAGTGTGATCGTCCACGTGATCGGATAGGAGAGATAGACGGTGAACAGGCTGTGGTACTCCGGGATCCGGAACACCGTGGCGATCCACAGAAGCCGCAGCCCGCAGGCGCCGACCAGCGAGACGACCATCGGAATGATAGAATATCCGATCCCGCGCAGCGCGCCGACCAGCACGTCCATGACGCCGCACAGCGCATACAGTGTACAGATCACTTTCAGGCGCACCATTCCCGCCGCGATGACATCCGCGCTCGGCGAGTAGATCCCGAGCAGGGCATTCCCGAAAAACACAGCCAGATTTCCAAGCAGCAGCCCCGTTGCGATCACGCACAGCTCCCCTGCAAACAGGATCCTGTAAATGCGCTTGTACTCCCGTGCGCCGTAGTTCTGGCTCGTGAAGGATATCGTCGCCTGATGGAACGCGTTCATCGCCATGTAGACAAATCCCTCGATGTTTGCCGCCGCTGAATTGCCCGCCACCGCTATATTTCCAAACGAGTTCACCGCCGACTGGATCACGACATTGGACAGGGAGAACACCGTTCCCTGAAAGCCCGCCGGGAGACCGATCTGCATGATCTTCCCCAGCTTTTCCCGCGAGATGGCAAGCTCCTTCAATTCGAGATGGATGCCGCCCTGCTCCTTTATGAGACAGCGCACGACGAGAAATGCTGAGATCGTCTGTGAGAGGACTGTCGCCATGGCAACACCCGCCACCCCCAGATGGCAGACTATGACAAAGAACAGGTTCAGCAAGACATTCACGATCCCCGCACCCAGCAGGTAATACAGCGGTCTCTTCGTGTCCCCGACCGCCCTCAGGATCGCACTTCCAAAGTTGTAGACCATCATGGACGCCATCCCGAGGAAGTAGATCCTCAGATATAAAACCGCCAGATCCAGCACTTCCGGCGGCGCTTTCATCAGCTCCAGAAGCCTCGGCGCGCCGACCAGCCCGACCACGGTGAGCAGCAGTCCGCAGAAAAGACTTAAAAGCATCGAGGTATGTACGGTTTCTTTCAGATCGTCATACTTTTTGGCGCCGTAATACTGCGCCGTCAGCACATTGCTGCCCACGGAGAGCCCCACGAAAATGTTTGTGAGCAGATTGATCAGCGCGGTGTTCGATCCCACTGCCGCCAGTGCATTGTCCCCCGCAAACCGTCCCACCACGACGATATCCGCAGCGTTGAACAGCAGCTGCAGGATGCTCGAGCACATCAGCGGCAACGCAAAGAGGAGCATTTTGCCAAACACGGAACCGCTGCACATGTCAATTTCATATTTCTTGTTCATCTACAGATCCTCCCTTTTTTTCATGACCGGATTCCTGAGCGTCATAACGACCAGCGGTATCACCATCACAAACCAGATCACCGGCTCCGTCCATATGATCCCCCAGTATCCGAACATGCCCACAAACACAAATGTAAACACCAGTTTTCCCACAAGTTCGATAAAGCTTGACACGATCGGTGTCCTGTAATCCCCAAAGCCCTGCATGCAGTTTCTGAGTATCACGATAAACAGGCACACGAGCAGAAAGGACATATCCACCCTGAGATACGTCGTCCCCCAGTAGATGATCTCCTCGTTGTCCGAGCTGGTGATGAAGCGGATCAGATACGGGGAGACGGTGTGCGCAAGGACAAAGACGATCCCGTCCCAGGCAGCGCCGATCAGGAGCACGCTCTTCATCCCCTGCCGGATCCTGTCATATCTGCCCGCACCGTAATTCTGCCCGCAGTAAGTCGCCATCGAGGAGCCGAGCACGCTCACAGGCAGTCCCCAGATCTCAAACATCTTGCGCGCCGCAGTGTGCGCCACGATAATGTTCGTCCCCAGCTGGTTGATGCCGCTCTGCAGCACCAGCGAGCCAAAGTTCACAAGGCTTGACATCAGCCCCATCGACAGCCCGCTCTGGTACAGCGAGACCACCCTGTCCCTCGAGAACACAAAGTGCTCCCTCGCGATGTGCAGTATCGGAAAACCGTGGCGGATCCGGATCAGACAGAGCGCCACCGACAGCAGCTGCGAGACGAGCGTTGCCACCGCCGCGCCGCGCACGCCCATGCCAAAGACCAGGATAAACAGATAATCCAGCGCGACATTTGTCAGCGCCGCGATCACCAGAAAGATCAGCGGCGTGAGCGAGTCGCCGATCGCGCGCAGCGTGTTCGCACAAAGGTTGTACGCCAGCGTCACGAACATGCCCCACACCAGCAGCGTGATGTAGGACAGTGCCATGTCCATCTGCTGCGGCGGCACATTCAGCAAGGACAGGATCGGGCGGATAAAGACGGCGACCGCCGTGATGACCACGGCAGCAGTGAGAAACCCCAGCGCGACCGCGACCGCTACATTCTCCTTTAGTTTCTTTTCCTCACCGCTTCCGTAAAAGCGCGCCGTCAGCACGCTGAAACCAAGGCTCAGCCCGTTAAAGAATCCAGTGAGCAGTGTATATAAGATGGACACCGAGCCCACAGCCGCCAGCGCCGTCTCCCCCAGGATCCTTCCCACGATCTTGGTGTCGACAAGGCTGTAGCAGATCTGGAACAGATTGCCCAGAAACACCGGGATCGCAAACAGCAGGATCAGTTTCACCGGTCTGCCCTCGGTGAGATTTAGAGCAGTTTTTGATGTTTTCATTTATTCCACGCTTTCCAATACAAAGTTTTCACACTTTCCGCAATCCTCTGGGGTAATGGTTCTTCATGATCTGCCCCGCCAGCTTTCCCCAGCCGATACTGTACCCCTGGTACGTCATCAGATACCATCCCTTTTCCCCGTCACAATCCAGAGTCATTCCGCCCAGATACGCTTTTGCCTGCGCGTCTGTCAGCTCCACAGACCGTTTTGCCGCCTCCTTTTTCAGGGTCATCGCCAGCGCGTGGGACGGCTCAAAGCGGTTTTTCCGGAGCGTTCCGAGGTGCAGTCCCGCCCGCAGCACTCTCAGCCCCTTGATCGACGGCATGTCCTTCGGCATCCGGTACAGCTGCTCGCCGAATCTCAGCAGGCAGTCCTGCGCGTCCGCCGTCAGGTCTATGTTCAATGTCTCCTGCTGGAACTGCAGGTACTCCTTCACCTCTTTTGCACAGATCCCCCTCTGCAGCCCGTTTGCCGCAAATCTCCGAAATCCGTCTGGCACTTCGCCCTGCTTCTGCAGCACGGCAAGGTAATGCCCCTCGCCGCGCACCAGATGCGGAAAAAGCCTGATCGTGCGCTTCAACGCTTCCGTATCACCGCTGTCACAGCGTTCCCTCACCGCCGTATCAACGCCACCTGGCGTTTTATCCTCATAATATGCCCACGCCGGAACGCCGTCCGACATTTCGTCATGCTTATGGACTTCCAGGATCCGATACTCCCGGTGGCGCGCCAAAAAGCGCGCGATGCTCCCCTCGTTCTCAGCGGGCGCAAAAGTGCAGGTCGAGTACACAAGCCGCCCGCCCGGGCGGAGCATCTCATCTGCACGGTCCAGGATCTCGTCCTGCCTGTCCGCACAGAGCCGGACATTTTCCGGACTCCACTCGCCGCACGCCTCCTCGTTCTTGCGGAACATCCCCTCGCCGGAACAGGGCGCATCCACCAGAATGCGGTCAAAATACCCGCCGAACACCTCCGACAGGCGCTGCGGCGTCTCGTTGGTGACAAGGGCATTCCGGATCCCCATGCGCTCCACATTCTCAGAGAGGATCTTCGCCCGCGCCGCATGGATCTCATTGCACACGAGGATCCCCTCATGCTGCATATAGGAAGCGATCTGCGTCGACTTTCCCCCGGGCGCCGCACACAAATCAAGCACCCGCTCCCCCGGCTCCGCCTCCAGGTATGCTGCCGGCGCCATCGCGCTCGGCTCCTGTATATAATACGCGCCCGCCTCGTGGAGCGGGTGCTTTCCCGGCGCAAGGTCACTGTCCTCACTGTTGTAATAAAATCCGTTTTTCTCCCACGCGACGGCGCTCAGACCGGCATCGGGCATTTTGCGCAGCAATTCCTCTGCCGTGCCCTTCAGCGCGTTCACCCAGATCGGAAG
>CAJUQU010000228.1 GCA_910588595.1 uncultured Lachnospiraceae bacterium
AAAAAAAAAAAACCAATATTCTTTGCTGATTTTTGAACAAAGAATATCGGCTTCCATATCTTTCTAAGTTGATTTTGACCATATTTGAAAAAAAGAATTGTCAATTGGGTTAAAACATGTTAAACTATTGTCGATATAAAGTAATAGAAATGAAAAAGTTCTGTTTTTTAGGTAATTTTATCAATATTTCGCAGATCATATAAATCTGTGAAAAGTCCAAGACACAAGGATGAAAAATCATGGCAGGCAAAAAGGGCAATACTCTCACCAAAACCGTATGGCAGCACACAGAAGTGCTCCCAGAAGATACAATGAATTTTTTAAGAGGGTTAGCCGAGGGATATGGCAAGATCAAGAACTATACCTACAAACGGTACGCTGGTATCAAAAGCTTTGGCAGGCTGACACCAGTCTATGACATTATGGGTGAGGTTCGCCATAGCGGGATTCGTACACAGTTAGGATTGCCGTCTGCATGTTTTGATCCAGCCGTAGTCGATGCAGTGTCTGATATCAAAAGTATGTGGGCCGTAGTCAAAAAGAAACTGGGAAATCTCATCACAGTAAATGAGAATTTAACAGATGAGGAACGGATATACCTGCGAACGATATTAAAGCTTGACAAGGCATATGCTGCAATCCTAAATCATGAAGATTATGAGATGCCAAAAAAGGCAAAAGATTTCGATATTGATGTAGAGCGTCTCAACAATCTTCTGCGCAGACTTACAAGGAAATATCTGAGAAAGCCAGAGGCAGGATGCGCAGATTATTTTAGTATCACACCAGCCGGTTATACTTACCAGGATGGTGTCATATTGATCACAACTGGGATTCATGGCAAGCGGATGTCGATTCCGTTAAAAGATGATCGCACAAGTGACAGACAGCTTAAAATCTTTGTCAGGGAAAAGGATGCCGCAATTGCAATTCCGGTGGAGAGCAGGATAAAAACGCATCAGGACTACACGAATACAGTTTTTGTGCATATCGGTTATAAAGATATGTTCACACTGTCAAATGGAAATGTCTATGGTGCATCTCTGGGAGATGCCACAGCAAAAGAGACTGAGCGGCTGACAGAGAAAAACAAGGAACGCGCCAAGATACGAAGTGTACAGAAACGCAGTGTGGAAACAGGAGACAGGAAAAAAGCTGGCAACATTGACGTCAACAATCTCGGCACTCTGAAGTATGATCATCAGAAAGACAAGGAACGCGTAAAAACGCAGATATTTATCAATGCTGAGATCAACAGAATGCTTGCAGCAGAGAAACCAGAGCGGATTGTGATCACCAGACCAGTGATAGTTAACAGGACAAAGCTTCCATCAAAGTCGGCAAACAGAAAAATGACAAGAAATTTTAACAGTTACATCAGGGAAAGGCTGACATACAAATGCCGCATGAATTCCATAGAACTCGTGGAGATTCATTCCAAGGGGACCGGAAATATCTGTTCCTGCTGCGGCGCAGAAGGGAAGCGGACGGCATCTGGTTTTGTCTGTGGAAACTGCGGACTACAGAGCACGATCGCACAAAACGGTGCAAAAAACATTGAAAACAAATATAAGAAAATGAAATCAGAATGATTGGTTGAACCATACAGACCTGAGAATAAATTGTTTGTCAGAATATTTAAGGAAGGTTCCTGATAAATGATTTCACCAACATCGGATCACAGGAGTGTATGTTGACGATAGATGGACAGATGGCTGTTCATCGAGGCAAAAGACGGCATTGTCTAAGCTGCTGGCTGAATGAGTAGCTTTCTGGTATGCCAAGACCGTAGCCTGATACGGAGCGAAGTACATTTTAATAAAAATGTGCAGGTGCGAAGCATCCAGCTAATGCTTATGATATTTGAATTTGACGAAAATGACCAAGGAAGGTGAGGGCATGAAAAGGTACAAGAAAAAAGATCTGCTTCAGATCGTATCGATACTCGTACAAATAAATGATTCCGTCACCAGGGCAGCATCTTTGACTGCCCTTTTTGAGGTGGAGGAAGAATTTGCAAAGTGTCAGGAGTCCGCTATCAATCTTGGGAATTATCTGGAAACGCTTGATGATATGGATTATACCCCCCTGGTAAGCATTTTGGAAGATTACTGCGAGAATGTTTACCAGATGGGTATCAATATTCACGATGAGAATCTGTGCAGGAAGCTGTCAAAGAAGATTAGAAAACAGCTGACCCAATTGCAGAATGCCATCACTTACGATATGCCATCGGATAAAAAAGAAGTTGTTTTCCTGCCATATAAGGCAGCTATGTGGGACTCACTGGAAAGTGTGTGGAGAGCAGCGCAGAAAGATAAGAATTGTGACGCATATGTCATTCCGATACCATACTATGACAAAAATCCGGACGGAAGTTTCCGAGAGGAACATTATGAAGCTGATCTTTATCCGGAAGATGTTCCCATCACGAGGTATGATGCATATGATTTTGAGGAACGCAGGCCCGATGCAATTTATATTCATAATGCATATGACAATTGGAATTTGGTCACGAGCGTTCATCCAAACTTCTTTTCAGGTAATCTGAAAAAATACACAGAAAAATTGGTTTATATTCCATACTTTGTCCTTGATGAAGTGGAACCCGACAATGAACAGGCAATAGAAAACATCAAACATTTCTGTTTTATGCCGGGAATTATCAATGCAGATAAAGTGGTCGTGCAGTCGGAGGATATGAAGAAGATATACATCAATGAATATCTGAAAGCAGCCAAAAAGCACGGACTGCAAGGCAGACATCTGGATCGGGCATATCAGGAACAGAAATTTTTGGGGCTGGGTTCGCCAAAGTATGACAGAGTGCTTGCCACCAAAAAAGAAGATCTGCTGATCCCGCAGGAATGGATGAAAGTTATTGAGAAAACCGATGGGAGTTGGAAGAAGATCATTCTTTACAATACTGGAATCGCGGCACTGCTGACATATGACGAAAAATGGGTGGACAAGATTGAGAATGCATTGACGATTTTTAAGGAAAACCAGGATGAAGTTGCCCTGCTGTGGCGTCCGCACCCGTTGATCGAAAGCACGATGAAGTCTATGCGTCCAACGGTGCTGGAGAAATACATGGTGTTGAAAGACAACTATATTTCAGAAGGCTGGGGGATATGGGATGAAACGGCAGATGTGGACAGGGCAGTGGTGCTCAGTGATGCGTATTATGGGGATCCTAGCTCACTGGTGCAGCTGTACCAGCAGACTGGGAAGCCGATCATGATACAGAATGTGGAGATCATGACATAATTTTGATCTTAGAAAATTGGATTGAACCTTGACAATTGTTTGGGATAAGAGTGGGTTACATCAGTTTTTTATGCGGTTAGGAAAGAATAGGAACAAAAATGAATTATACGGAACTTTGTGTAGACATAAATACTTCTGTAACACAAGTATTAGAAGTTATTGAAAAAACACATATGCAGGCGGCAGTGGTTGTTGATGAGGGATATCTTAAAGGGACAGTTACGGATGGCGATGTTCGCAGATATCTTTTGAAAAATAGTAATATAAATGTTCCAGTTGAAATGGTAATGTGCCCTTGTCCAATATACCTTTTAGAAAATGAGAAGGATCGCGCAGAGCAATGTATGAAAGAGAATCGTATTCCAATAATTCCAATCGTGAACTCTTTTGGAAAAGTAATAGATATACGATTTCGTGGGAAATGTGCTGTCGAAGATGAGGCACTATCCAAAAAACTAGAAAATATTCCAGTTGTAATTATGGCTGGTGGAAAAGGTAAACGGCTATTACCTTACACAGCCATATTGCCAAAGCCGCTAATGCCTGTTGATGGAAAAACAGTTTTAGAGCGTATTATAGAATCGTTTACAAAATATGGCTGTAGCGATTATTTTCTTACGTTAAATTATAAAAAAGAAATCATTAAGGCATATCTGATGGATGCAAATCTTTCCTGCAGGATAAATTATATAGAAGAAAATGATTATATGGGGACAGCAGGCAGCTTAGGTTTAATAAAAGATGAGTTGGATTCGACGTTTATAGTTAGTAATTGTGATATTTTGTTGGATATTGACTATAGGGAACTTGTAGAACGACACATAGAGGAAAAAAATGAAATAACGTTAGTGCTGCTTCAAAAAGATTATATGATTCCATATGGGGTTGTTGATACTAACAAAAATGGACAGGTTGTTGGTTTACGGGAAAAACCGCATTTGGATTTCAGGTTGAATACAGGAGTATATGTTATAGAGCCTGATGTGATTAGGAGGATGACGGAAAAATATGTGGATATGACGGAAGTGATAGAACATACTCTAAAAAGTGGAGGAAAGGTTGGTTCTTATTTAATTGATGAGCAAAGCTGGGTGGACATCGGGGAGATGGATGGTTTAAACAGAGCAAATAAGAGGTAAGCAAGATGCGGCAGATTCCATTGTTTAATTTGAATTATGATGAAGCGGAAATTCAGGCAGTAACAGAGGTGATACACTCTAAATGGATATCCAGTGGTCCCAAATGTCAGGAGCTGGAAAAACTATTTTGTGAATGTCTGAATGTGCAATACGCGTATGCTGTAGCGAATTGTACAAGCGCATTGCATTTGGCTTTGCAGGTACTGGGAATCACAAAGGACGATGAGGTGATCGTGCCATCACTTACATTCGTGGCAACTGTGAATGCAGTGCGGTATGTTGACGCAGTACCAGTTTTTTGTGATATAGTCAGCACACGGGATTTAACGCTCAATGCAAAATCGATAGAGAGAAGTATTACGTCCAAAACAAAAGCAATTATAGTAATGCATTATGCTGGTTTTCCGTGTGACATGGGTAAGATCATGGAGATTGCTCAAGAACATCATCTGTATGTTATAGAAGATGCCTGTCATGGGCCTTTATCAGAATATAAAGGAATCAAACTAGGAACAATAGGAGACATTGGATGTTTTAGTTTTTATTCAAATAAAAATATGTCTGCAGGCGAAGGTGGTATGGTAGTTACGAATGATTCCAAATTAGGTGAAAAAATTAAGTTGCTTCGTTCTCATGGAATGACAGCAGTATCTTATGATAAGGCGAAGGGGCATGCTACAGGATATGATGTAATGGAACTGGGGTATAATTACCGGATGGATGATATAAGGGCAGCTCTGGCAATTTCGCAGTTGAAGAAACTGCCTGCTGATCTGGAGAAAAGAAAAGATCTGAGAGAGCAGTATATCGACAGATTGTCAGGATGCTCTGGGATCATAATACCGTTTATGCAGTGTAAGGAATATGTGTCAAATTACATATTTCCTATCATATTGAAAGATTCTAATCTTGGGGAAAGAGAACAAGTACGCAGACAGTTATCGGAAGTAGGTATACAGACAAGTGTTCATTATCCGGCAGTTCACAAGTTTGGAATATACAGAGAAGTGGGAAGTGGCAGTGATTTGCTAGTAACCGAATATGTATCGGATTGCGAGATAACGCTGCCCTTGTATGGATGTTTAGGGATGGAAGATCTGGGATATGTATGTGACAACTTGATAAAAATTTGCGAGAGGAGGAAAATGCATTGAATGTTCTGGCAATAGGTGCACACTTTGATGATGTTGAATTGGGGTGCGGGGGAAGCCTTGCAAGGCATATCGCAAATAATGATACAGTATACATATATGTTGCAACAGATTCTGCATATGGAACATATGGCGGAAATGAAATTCGAAGCGGAGAGACGGCGCGCCGGGAAGGACAACGGTCAGCCGGGTTATTAGGTGCGCATTTGATCTGCGGAACGCAAAGCACATTCATGCTTGCATTTAATGAGGAGACGGATGCTGCTATTGTAAAAATAGTGGAAGAAAAGAAGATAGACTGTGTTTACATACATTGGAGTGGAGATGTACACCATGATCATTTTCATCTGGCAAAGGCGGCAATGCATGCCACCAGACATATTCCACGTGTTTTGATGTACAGAAGCAATTGGTATGTTAGTGATGAGGCATTTAGGACAGATTTTTATGTTGATATCAGTGAGACATGGGAGATGAAAAAAAGGATGATCATGTGTCATGAGTCAGAGTGTAGCAGAGTCGGAAATACATGGATAGATTATTTTGACCGGGAAGCACTGAATAATGGATTAAAAGTCGGTGTGGAGCGTGCAGAAGGATTCCAGACAGTAAAATGGCTTATTTAAATATGGAGTGAAAAATGATAAAGAATGTAATAACATACCTAGAGCAGGCAGCAGTAAATTATCCTGAAAAAATTGGGTTTTGCGATGAGACTGAAAGCTGCACATTTCAGGAGATGAATGTAAGAGCCAAGAAGATAGGAACACAGATCATTCAAGAATTAGATGGGAGAAGAAATAAGCCTATAGCAGTTTACATGGATAAAAGTGTTGCCTGTCTGAGTGCTTTTTTTGGTATTGTTTATAGTGGAAATTTTTATGTACCAATAGATGTGAAAAGTCCTGTAGAGAGGATAGACAAAATTCTTGCAACATTAAAGCCAGTAATGATCTACACACAGAAGAAATATCAGGATTTTGTAAGGGATAAATGGGTAGATTATATGACAGTGATAGAGGCTAATGATACTGTAATTCAAGAAAAACAAATCCAAAAGTTAATAGGGAAACAGTTAGATGTAGATCCATTATATGTGTTATTTACTTCAGGTTCTACAGGTGTGCCAAAAGGAGTAGTAGTATCACATAGGTCGGTAATTGACTATACAGAGTGGTTAAAAGATACTTTTGATTTTGAT
>CAJUQU010000229.1 GCA_910588595.1 uncultured Lachnospiraceae bacterium
GCTAAAAGGCTTTCGCCGAATTGCCACCAGATATGACAAACTGGCATGTACATATCTGGGATTCCTTTGTATCGCTTCAATTTTAATTTGGATAAAATGACCAATTACTTTGATTTTTCAAACACGCTCTAGCGAATATAAAGGCGAACAATCTGGGCAGGAAGAAGACATTTCATTGTTCTACCTGGCTTGACAGAATAATAAAAGGACATTTTTGTGTGTTGGCTATGTTATGAAGAATCCGATCACAAGTGAGGGCGGCGTTATAATTTAGTTCGAGAAGTGCAGATAAGTCAGGATTTGAGTGGAAAATGGGAAACGCATAAAAGTAGATCTAAAAATATTTGCTGGAATAGTTGTGTATGTCAGAGCGTGTATGAAAAAACATGGGGATTGAAACATATAGTATTTAGATTGATGAAGAAAAGGAAAAATATTATGCCAGTAATAAAAGATTTGAAATGGACGTTTGACACAGTTGCATCTACATACGAAAAATTTCGTCCTGGGTATCCGGATGATCTTTACAAAATGCTTTTTGAGTATATTGTGCTTGATGGATCATCTCAGGTTGTTGAGGTGGGGATCGGGGGAGGACAGGCGACATTACCGATTCTAAAAACAGGATGCAGCCTGACCGCGGTGGAATATGGAGAGAACTTCTCAAAATTGTGTGCGAAAAAATTTGAGGAATATAATAAATTTTCTGTTATAACTGAAAAATTTGAAAATGTTTCTTTGCCGGAGTCTCAATATGACTTAGTCTATTCTGCATCTGCGTTTCACTGGGTAACAGAAGATATCGGCTATTCAAAAGTATACGCTATGTTGAAACCTGGCGGAGCTTTTGCGAGATTTGCCAATCATCCATATCGGGATAAGGGCAATCCGATCCTTTCATCGGAAATCGATAATCTATATTCCAGGTATTATTATGCCTACTATGGCAAAGATATAAAATCTGAAACGGAATATAGTGAAGAACAAGCTATCCAGAGAGCTCAAATTGCGGAAAAATATGGTTTTACAGATATTAGGCATGAAATGTATTATCGGACAAGAACATTTTCGGCGAAGGAGTATACAGCGTTATTGGGGACATATTCAGACCACATTGCAATTGAAGAAAAGATAAGGACAGCGTTTTTTGCACATATAGAGGAGACAATCAATCGATATGGCGGAACGTTTACCATATATGATACCATTGACCTGCAGCTTGCAAGAAAGCCGTAAAGCAATCTTGTCTTAGAGAAAAAGAAGCCGATAGTGCTGTCTGGAAAAGCAAATAACTTAAAAATACTCTTGCCTGAAAAGACTTTGACATTGCGCTGAGATGGGGGAACTTATGGGGACTTACGTAAAACAGATACTAATGTGGGGATAGGTTAAGAGAATATCAGAATGAAAGGGTATAGGACAAAGCTATGTTTCAAGCAGTTGTGTTTGATATCGGACAAACATTGGTTGATTACAAAAAACCGATGAACTGGTCGAAACTTTATAGACCGGCATTTGAACAGATCGCGGAAAAATTTCATTATCATTTTTCGGAGGTTCATTATCAAAATGCCGGAGATGTGCTTACAAGATATAACACACGGATCAACCCAAGGGACCGTGAAGTGTCCTCTGCGCAGATTTTTACGGAAATATTGCGGGGAATGGATATAAACCTGGAAGATATGGAGCAGGTGAAGGAAAGCTTTTACACGTATTTCAGGCAGGATTGCTCATTGTTCCCCGATGTCGAACCGACCTTAAAAGGACTTACTGGGAAAGGAATAAAGCTGGCGACCTTATCCGATGTGGCATACGGTATGGATAATGCCTATGCTCTGGCGGATATAGCGTCTGTGATCAGGTATATAGAGTACCCCTTTACGTCAAACGACACCGGATATAGGAAATCATGCACTAAAAGTTTGGAAATACTGTCCGAAAAAATGCAGATAAATATATCGGATATTGTGTTTGCAGGTGATGAAGAAAAAGATATGGTCTGTGCAAAAAATGCCGGTGCGTACGGGGTTCTTATCAATAGGGAGGAAGCATTGAAAAATTACGGACAGGCTAGGACGATACATACTTTAACAGAGCTGCTTTTGTTATTTGACGCGGAGAAGTGAGCACAGCTAACAAGAGAAACAGCGAGAGCGTGAAAGAGACGGTTAAAAGAGGAAGGTTAAAACGATATGGATGATTTAGAACGCATTGCGGCTGTCAAAGCATACAAAGTGATCGAGAAAATAGCAGACGGCTGTTCCGGGGATGAGAAATATAAACTCCAAAAAGACGGAAAATATTTTTTGCTTCGGCTGGGTGACAAGACGAAAGTATCTGAAAAGAAGAAAGAGTACGACCAGCTTGCCATATATGCCGATCGCGATATGAATATCCAGAAACCTATTGCATTTGGCACTGCCGCTGACAAATTCTATTCTATTGTATCATGGGTTGACGGTATGCCCATTATGGATATTATAAAGAAAAATACTTCAAAAGATTACTATGATTTGGGGAAGAAAGTCGGCAGGGAGCTGAATAAACTGCATTCATTAGCGCCGACTGGCTTGAAGGCAGACTGGCAGGATATCATTGAACGGAGGGCTGCAAGATTTTTAGAAAAATATCATCGTATTGGTATAGAATTTGATGGCAGCAAAAATGCAGAACAGTATATCAGGCAGAATTTCTGTTTGATGTCAGACCGGCCACGGACGATCCTGCACGGAGATTTTCACTGGAATAATTGTGTCGTGGACACATCAGGCAATGTTGGAATCATTGATTTTTCCGGGAACAATATAGGTGATCCATGGTATGAGTTTGGAGGATTACTGTGGGCATTGGAGTATAGTGACAGCTTTGCAAACGGACAAATTGATGGGTATTTTGATGTTGTGCCGGAAGCGTTCTGGAAAATCTTTAAATTTTATGTGGCACTGTATGCGTTCGAACATTTGACATATAGCAGTGACACTCCGGAGGACATTAAAAGTCATATTTTTAATGCAGAAAGGATGATAAATATTTTTGGAAAGAACTTTGAACAGGATATACCGCTTTTTAGAAAACAGGTGCTATAAATATTTCGAGAGCGCAATTGTTGTCCATAAAAAGTCAGGAAATCAAGGGAGGTCTCAAGAGAAAAAATGAAAATTCAACTTAGTGACAATTTGATCCAACATTATCTGCAGAATGTCTATTTTATAAACGGACACAGCTATGCTGGAAAGTCCACAATGGTCAGGATGCTGGCTGAGCGGTACGACATGATCCATTGCGGTGAAAATTACCATGATGTATTTCCGCGGAATAAGCTGTCGCGGTGGAAACAGCCTGGACTGTGCTATTTTGACACGATGAGCGGCTGGGAGGAGTGGCTCAATATGACCCCCGAAGAGCATTGGAACTGGATGAATGAGGTTTCTATGGAATGTGTGGAGGTCGAGATTCTCGAGCTGATCAAGCTGGCAGCATCTGGAAAGAAGGTCATCGTAGATACCAACATTCCGCCGGATGTGCTGCGGCAGATCTCATCGTATGATCGTGTTGCCATCATGCTCTGTGATCCGCCGGATATCTGCGCTACACGATTTTTTGATAGGGAGGATCCGGACAAGAAATTTATGATGGAACAGATCCAGCGCTGTCCGGACCCGGAAGCTGCTTTGCGAAACTTTAATTCGTGGGCATTGTATCATCCGCCGTTGGAGACGGACTGGGCACATACAGGATTTTTCACGTATACACGCTCAGATTTTGAGAATGACACCCGGGAAGAGGTGCTGTTGATCCTGGCAGAGCATTTTGGGCTGACAAAAGAAAACGACTTGCAGGGTCTATAAAAGTAACAGTTTAGCTCGGTTTTTGCATGGCTTGATGCTTGTGACAGGAAGCCGAAGGCTGAACTGTTACCTATAAAAAGGTGCGGTGAAAAGAAAACGATGATTACGTATAAGGATCTGAGCAGGCATGCAAAAGCTCTTCTTGAATTTTGCGAGTACCCTGCCGTGGAGTACAAAGTAAAATTTTCTATATTGGACGTTCCTTATGAGGACAGGGAGCTGTCTCTGCTGCGGAAAGCTTTTTTGGAAAGTGATATTGTGGAGGAGATGGCGCAGACGCAGGACATCTATGGCGGATGGGGAAAATTTCAATCAAAAGATTATTCTGTGAAAGCAAAGATTCCTACTTCCGGAGTAGGGATTGAGCGCTGTCTGTATATCGGACTGACGGTTGAGGATCGGGATATTTTGTTTTTGGCAGAGGAATATCTGAAGGATCTGCTCCTGGGTACAGGCCGTGAGATTGTCCGGGGCAAAAACGAGCGGGCGAATCCATGGTGGCGGGCGAAGGTTTGTAATGCGCTGGAAGCTGTAACGCCCTATTCTGCGTTATGTGATGAGACCTGGCGTCAATGGCTGTTCATAGCAGACAGGGCTTATGAAGATGGAGAGTACTCCTATGAGAGGGACAAAGCCGCACAGCATGAAGTGTTTGCCACCAGGGAGAGCAGGCTGGTGCCCATGCAGAGTGAGCTGCTGTTAAAGAGACGGGCGGAAATATCGGATGCCCTTGAGGATGCCATGCTGCGGCATTTGGGGGGACTTGCCAGTGAAAACGGATATTTCTGGGATAAAACGCCGGGCAGCCTCCCTGAAAATTTTGTGTGTAACAAGACGAGAAGATGGTTTAAGACATTCAATTACATCAATCAGTTCAGAGGTTCCAGTCGATATCTGGAACATGCGGTGGACTGGCTCATGGAAAATGTTCGGGAAGACGGAGTATGGGACTGGGGGACTCAGATCAAAGATCCCTGGGGGTATTTTGGTTATTTTTCCTGCAACAGAAATTACAAACATAATCGGGTGGTCGACTGCACGGTTGAGATACTGGATTTCTTGAAACATTATATTGACAATAATGGGGCGCAGCGTGCGGATCTAGCCAATAAAGAAGGAGCAGAATGATGGAGCAGAAGAAAAAGAGGATTGAATTTCGTTTTGGAAAGTTTGGGAAACTGGCGCCGCTCATAGTGGCGGCGGCTATGATCTTGTGGGCGGCGTTCAGCCAGTCCAATGTGAACGGATATGTGCTGGCATTCTTTGCGGCGCTGGTGGCAGGGGTACTTTTTGCAAAGGATGAGAAGGCATACGGGGAAGCACTGGTGTACGGTTTGAGCAAGCCTATGTTTGGCGTGATCGTGATGGCGGTGATACTCGCGGCGATCTCGGGAAAGCTGATCTCAGCCAGCGGGGTGGTGCAGACGATCGCGGTCTATGTGGTGGCGGCAGGCTTTACCGGAAAACTGTTCGTGGCAGCATCCTTTCTCATCACCTGTCTGCTGGCGTTTGCCACAGGAACCTCCGTGGGGACTTATTTTGTGGTGATCCCGATCTTGTTTCCGGTGGGGGTGATGGCAGGGGCGGCGCCGGAGTTTATGATCGGTGCCATCGTGTCAGGAGCAGCGTTCGGTGATAATCTGGGACCGATATCGGACACGACGATCGCTTCCTCCGCGACACAGCATGCGGATCTGGGAACTGTGGTTAAGACCAGGATGCGTTACAGCCTGCCGGCAGCAGCCGGGGCTCTGGTGTTGTTCCTGCTGTTTTCTAAGACGACGGATGACGGGGCGATCACTTCTTCGGCAGCAGGCACGGCAAAGCCGATCAGTCTGGTCATGCTGGTGGTGCCGGCGGTGATCATCGTCCTCTGTATGATGCGGATGCATCTGATCACGGCGCTGTCCTGGGGGATCCTGGCAGGATGTGCCGGCGGATTGCTTTTTGGCATTTATACGGTGGAGGGATTGATCTCTTTTCCCGGCGGATTTTCCGTGTCAGGGGCGATCATAGAGGCGATCTCGGGGACAGCAGGTACGGTTGTCATGCTGATCGCAGTGTTTGCGCTGCTCGGGGTGGTGGAGCGCAGCGGTGTCTTTGAGGATGTGGGGGTTTTTCTGGAACGGTTTGCCAGGAGTGAGCGCAGTACGGAGACTGCCATTGTGCTTGCGGCGGGCATATTGAGCATGGTGACGGGGGTCATTTCCGTGGCGATTGTGGCGCTTGGCGATCTGGTAAACGAGATTGGGGAAAAGGCGGGCGTCGACAAGTATCGCCGCGCAAATCTGCTGGACTGCACGGGCTGTGTGTTCTGTTTTCTGGCGCCATGGACAGTGCACTGTGTGATTCCGGCGCAGCAGTCCGCCCAGTTTGGGGAGGGCTTTGCGGTAGCGCCGGCATCGATTCCTTTTGTGAACTTTTATTCCATTTGTATGATGGTGATGCTCGCAGTGGCAGTGATCACTGGCTATGGCAGAAAACATTAGTACGTGTTTGGTTCGAGTAATATCCTGTTTCTGGTATATTTTTGCAACGATCCTGTATGAGATGATAAACCAGATAACGGAAATCACAAGGACTGTATTGAAAGCCAGAATCCATTATTCAATGTTTGGTGGCGCTTGTATGAAAGGAAGTTCTGATATATGATATATTTGGAAACGGAACGTTTGATTTTGAGGGATTATCGAGAATCAGATTTTAATGAATATTATCAGTTAAAATCTGATTCCAAAACCATGTATTACTTACAAGATATTCAATTATTCACCCAGGAAGAAGCCAATGAGGATTTTCATAAGTTTTTGTCTGATATGTCAAATTTTGACAGAAAGTATTATTTTATGCACATGATGCTGGGGTCAAAAGCCCACGAAGTAACCTTGAAAATTTAATATTTTACA
>CAJUQU010000230.1 GCA_910588595.1 uncultured Lachnospiraceae bacterium
TCCCACAAACTGTGACGTACATCTGACGGAAAGCATTTTTCAAACACGCTCTAAACAGGAATTTGCATAATCAAGCAGTAATATTTATTCATCACATTCATCTGGGAACATGAAGCCGAATTGAGAGTTTATTATTAAGAGGGAAAGAGCCTTGATATGCAGTCAAAAACGGGAAACGACTATATTTTATAGTTCCGCACATCTTCTGGGATTTCATCAGCAGGTAAATTCTTTACAACAGCTTCACTTCCGGCGGCGATCGCCGTATCATAATACCAGCATTTGTATTTCAGCATATTTTTGGTTTTCTGTAATGCTTCCATCTGCTTTTCCACTTCCTCCAAACGGGCATGAAACATTTCCCGGCGTTTTCCTAAAGAAGCGTCGCCCTCGCCGCACCAAACTAAAAATTCCTTGATTGCCTTGATCGACATTCCCGAAGATTTCAGACATTCGATCACTTTAAGCGTGTTGAGCTCCGTATCAGAAAAAACACGGATCCCCCCAGCACTCCGTTCCATATCCGGGAACATACCCTCACGGTCATAATAACGCAGAGTGGATATAGCAATTCCAGTGGCATTAGCGACCTCTCCAATCGAATAATACATTAAATTTGCTCCTTTTTTGAAATTATTGAAATTTATGAAAAAATCCTCTTGACCTAAACCTAACTTTAGCTTCTATAATAATACTACACCTGCTAAATGGCTTTGTCAATAGAGCTTTGCAGCAAATAAAAATCAAAGAGAGGTAAATGTATGATGAACATGAAATTTCATTTTAACAACCCGACAAATCTTATTTTTGGCAGAGGTTCGCTGAACCAATTGGGAAGCCTGCCTATGCCCGGAAAGAAAGCACTGGTATTGATATCTAACGGTAAGTCCACAAGGGAGAACGGCTACCTTGACCGCACTTTGGAGCAGTTAAAGAAAGCAGGCGTCGAAACAGCCCTTTTTGATAAGATTATGGAAAATCCTATTAAGGACGTGATCATGGAGGGAGCTGTGTTTGCGAGGGAAAACCAATGTGATTTTATCGTTGCGCTTGGCGGCGGGGCTGTTATTGACGCTTCGGCTGCGATTGCGGCAAT
This sequence comes from uncultured Lachnospiraceae bacterium, assembly GCA_910588595.1. Classification (GTDB taxonomy): domain Bacteria; phylum Bacillota; class Clostridia; order Lachnospirales; family Lachnospiraceae; genus COE1. Next base: position 1,097 of record CAJUQU010000230.1, read on the forward strand.
GGCGACTAATGAGGGCGACCTTTGGGACTATGTATTTGGCGGTACTGGAAAATGCAAGACGCTTGAAAAGAAAGGACTTCCGATTGTTGCGGTTGCGACGACTTCCGGCACGGGTTCTGAAATGAACGGTTTCGGTGTGATCTCCAACTTGGAGACAAAAGAAAAAATCGGCTTTGGAGATCCGGGGCTTACGCCCGTGCTGGCAGTTGTCGATCCGGAACTTATGACAACTGTTCCTGACCAATATACGGCATATCAAGGCTTTGACGCGCTGTTCCACAATACCGAAGTGATGATGTCAAAAGGCGTTAATGTTTTGAGTGAAGCGATCGCCCTGTCTGCGATTGAAAATATCACAAAATACCTGCCCCGTGCGGTAAAGGACGGGAAAGACATAGAAGCGAGGGAGCATATTGCTTACGGAAGCACAATTGCGGGCGTTACCATGCAGCTTACCTCAACGATCGCACAGCACAGCATGGAACACTCCATGAGCGCATATCATCACAATCTTCCGCACGGCGCAGGGCTGATCATGATTTCGAAAGCCTTTGCGGAATTTTTTATTGAGCGCCATGCCTGCGATGAACAGTTTATCAAAATGGCAAAAGCTATGGGAATGGCAGACGCTGACAAGCCGGAAGATTTTGTTACCGCACTTGTCAAGCTGCAGGAGGACTGCGGCGTAGCTGATCTGAAAATGAGCGATTTCGGTTTTTCTCCCGATGAAGCCATGACTTTGGCAAAGGGTGCACGTTCCATGCAGGGTGGGCTGTTTGAGGCAAACCCCTGCGAAATGACTGACAAGGACTGCGCCGGGATTTTTGAAAAATCTTATCGGTAACATTTGATAAGACAGAACTCTATTGGAAATGATACGGCATATTTAGAGAAAGGAAGCATGATGCGGGTATATGGTTTTAAGGATAATCCCGTTGTTACTTCTCTGTGATAAAAAAGCGGCATTGCTTTGATAGTACTATCTGCATTGGAACTTTCTGCGTGTGGCAGTCATGCTCTATATTTGTGTGGCAAATGATAAATGAAAATGATATAATCAAAAAACAATCTATAGGAGGTTATGCAGATGAGTTCTCTATTGCGATCGACAAAAAATACACGAGTACTGCCCACAGGAACAGATCAGTACTATAGAAGTGATTTTCCAGACAACTTAACGGATAAAGAAATCCAGTGGTTATTTGATAACAATATACTTACGATCATAGATTTAAGGTCAGATGAGGAGGTTCTTAAAAAGCCATGTCGTCTCAAAGAAATAGAAGGATTTAGATATTTTCATCTGCCGGTTACGGGCGGTGGTGATACGCCAAGATCACTTGAGCATCTGCATATAGTGTATCGGCAAATGATAGATGATCAAATGAAAATGATCATTGACACGATCATGAATGCAGAATCTAAGGTTCTGTATTTTTGTACGGCGGGCAAGGATCGTACAGGTGTGGTCTCTGCGCTCGTATTGAAACGTCTTGGCGTTCGTGATGAGATAATCGTTGATGATTATATGAAGTCTAAAGACAATTTGATGGATCTGCTTACTGCATATGTGAATATGCACCCTGAAGTGGATATAGAAATTATCGTTCCGCACAGAGAAAATATGGAACAATTATTAAAACAATTATAGATTTGGAAAGTTTCAATAATGAAATAGTATCGATATCTCCCATTTGAAAAGGGGTGCAAATAGCGGGATATTGCAAGAAGGATCTGGATTATCTCGAAAAATCCTTGACGCATTTGCAGTGCAGGTAGAGGAAGTGAAAGGGAACAAGGCAGACATAAAGGAGGGTATGGGAGGTATCACGACGGCGTTTGAGGAGAGTGTGCGGGGGATCATCATGGCTGCGGACGCGGCGTCCGAGCTGGTGGACAACCTTGCCTCGATACAGGCGGAGATGACGGACAATCATCGCATTGTCAATGAGCAGAGGCAGGAAGTGAACAAATTCCGCTGAGATGATCTCTGAGTATCTTATGTTCGATATAAAACGCATTACATCAAATTATTTTTAAAAATTAGCGGCAAAAGGTTTACAAAACAGAAAAAATCTCATATAATGTGAAAAGTACAAGATAATATTGGAACTTAAAGCAACCAAAGACGGTTAACAGCTGTTTTTTAGTTGCTTTTTTATGCGCAGCCCCGTGCAGAGGAACTAAGCCGCAAGGCGGCGCACGGGGCGCGCGGCGAGTATGGGAGAAGGTCATTCCCCTACTCGATTGCACACGGGCACCCCGAGGAAGAATGTCAGCAAAAGCTGACGGATTAGAAGAATATTCTCCTGCTTGTTCAGAGACACACGGATGCAGGAAAAATAAATAGACTCCAAGAGTCAAATAGACTCCGAGAGTCTATATAAGAAAAAGGAGAAGAAAGATGTTTGATGCAAAGATGAATGTCCCCCAGGCACCGCTTTACAGGGCGGAATTTGAACACGACAACTGCGGGATCGGTGCGGTTGTCAATATCAAGGGCACAAAGACGCGCGGAACCGTCGAGAATGCCTTGAAGATTGTGGAAAATCTGGAGCACAGAGCCGGCAAGGACGCGGAGGGAAAGACGGGCGACGGCGTTGGCATTCTGGTCCAGATCTGCCATGACTTTTTTGTCAAGGTGACAAAGCCGCTCGGGATTGAGCTGGGCGGTGAGCGGGAGTACGGTGTCGGCATGTTCTTCTTCCCGCAGGATGAGCTCAAGAGGAACCAGGCGAAGAAGATGTTTGAGATCATTGTCGAGAAGGAAGGGCTTGTGTTCTTAGGATGGCGCGAGGTGCCGTGTGTGCCGTCGGTGCTGGGGCACAAGGCGGTGGAGTGCATGCCCAATATCATGCAGGCGTTTGTGAGGAAGCCGGCAAATGTGGAGAGGGGGCTTGCCTTTGACAGAAAGCTGTACATCGCAAGGCGCGTGTTTGAGCAGAGCTCCGACAACACGTACGTCGTGTCGCTCAGCAGCAGGACGATCGTGTACAAAGGGATGTTTCTCGTCACGCAGCTGCGGACATTTTTCAGGGATCTGCAGAGCAGTGACTATGTGTCAGCAATCGCGATCGTGCACTCCCGTTTCTCGACCAACACGAATCCGAGCTGGGAGCGGGCGCACCCGAACCGCTTTATCGTACATAACGGCGAGATCAACACGATCCGCGGCAATGTCGACAAGATGCTTGCGCGCGAGGAAAATATGGAGTCTGAATTTTTGAGTCACGAGTTTCACAAGATACTGCCGGTCGTCAACGCGCAGGGTTCCGACTCGGCGATGCTCGACAACACGCTGGAATTTCTGGTGATGAGCGGTATGGAGCTGCCGCTCGCTGTCATGATCACGATACCGGAGCCGTGGGCGAACAACAAGACGATGTCGCAGTCCAAGAAAGATTTTTATCAGTATTACGCGACGATGATGGAGCCGTGGGACGGTCCGGCGTCCATTCTCTTCTCGGACGGCGATATCATGGGGGCTGTGCTCGACAGAAACGGACTCAGGCCGTCGCGCTATTACATCACGTCCGATGACCAGCTGATCCTGTCGTCGGAGGTCGGCGTGCTCCCGGTCGACGCGTCAAAGATCGTCAAAAAAGACAGACTCCGCCCCGGAAAAATGCTTCTGGTGGACACGGTAAAAGGTGAGGTGGTCGATGACGACACACTGAAAGAAAAGTATGCAAAGAGCCACCCTTACGGGGCGTGGCTCGACTCCAACCTTGTCACGCTGAGGGAGTTAAAGATACCGAATGTGCGGGTGCCGGCATTCTCCGACGAGGAGCGGCAGCGCATGCAGAAGGCGTTTGGCTATACTTACGATGAGCTCCAGACCAGTATCCTGCCGATGGCGAGGAACGGCGGGGAGAGCATCGGCGCGATGGGGGTCGACACGCCGATCCCGGTGCTGTCCAAGACGCACCACCAGCTGTCGCACTATTTCAAACAGCAGTTTGCCCAGGTGACAAATCCGCCGATCGACGCGATCCGCGAGGAGGTTGTCACATCGACGACCGTGTATATCGGAAAGGACGGAAACCTTCTGCACGACACGGAGAAGAACTGCAATGTGCTGAAAGTCAACAATCCGATCCTCACGATAACGGACCTGCTAAAGATCAAGAATATGAAGCGCGAGGGCTTCAAAGTCGAGGTCATTCCGATCATTTATTACAAGAACACCAGCCTCGAGCGCGCGATCGACCGCCTGTATGTGGAGGCGGACCGCGCCTACCGCGAGGGCGTGAACATCATGATCCTCTCGGACCGCGGCGTGGATGAGAACCATGTGGCGATCCCTTCGCTGCTCGCTGTGTCGGCGATGCAGAAGCATCTGATCCGCACGAAGAAGAGAACGAGCGTGGCGCTCATCATCGAGTCCGCGGAGCCGAGGGAGGTGCACGACTTTGCGGCGCTCATCGGCTATGGTGCCTGCGCGGTGAACCCTTATCTGGCACAGGAGTCCATCAAGGAGCTGATCGACAATAACATGCTCGACAAGGATTACCATGCGGCGGTGGACGACTACAACAGCGCGGTACTGCACGGTATTGTTAAAATTGCGTCAAAGATGGGGATCTCGACGATCCAGTCGTACCAGGGTTCCCAGATCTTTGAGGCGATCGGGATCGACGCTGACGTTGTTGATAAATATTTTACCAATACGGTCTGCAGGGTGGGCGGCATCACACTGCAGGACATCGCAAAGGAAGTGGACGATCTGCATTCTCTGGCGTTCGATCCGCTGGGGCTTGCGACAGACTTGACGCTCGACAGCCCGGGACAGCACAAGTCAAGAGGCGGCGCGGAGGAGCATCTGTACAATCCCGCCACGATCCACATGCTGCAGCAGTCCACGCAGAAGGGCAGCTATGAGATGTTCCGGCAGTACTCGGATATGATCAACGACGAGAACAGTGTGCGCAATATCCGGGGACTGTTGGACTTCAACTATCCCAAAAAAAGTATTCCGATCGACGAGGTTGAGCGCGTGGACAGCATCGTCACCCGTTTCAAGACAGGCGCGATGTCCTATGGTTCGATCTCGAAGGAAGCGCACGAGACGCTTGCGATCGCAATGAACCGGCTCCACGGAAAGTCCAACTCCGGCGAGGGCGGCGAGGATCTCGACCGCATGACGATAAGCGCGGACGGGCTCGACCGCTGCTCGGCGATCAAGCAGGTGGCGAGCGGGCGGTTCGGTGTCACCAGCAAGTATCTGGTGAGCGCAAAGGAGATCCAGATTAAGATGGCGCAGGGTGCAAAACCCGGCGAGGGCGGACATCTGCCCGCCGGGAAGGTCTACCCGTGGGTGGCAAAGACGAGGCATTCCACACCCGGCGTCGGTCTGATCTCACCGCCGCCCCACCACGATATCTATTCGATCGAGGATCTGGCGCAGCTCATCTACGACCTGAAAAATTCAAACAAAGATGCCAGGATCAGCGTCAAGCTTGTCTCCGAGGCGGGCGTCGGCACGGTCGCGGCGGGAGTTGCCAAGGCGGGGGCGCAGGTCGTGCTGATCTCCGGCTACGACGGCGGCACGGGTGCGGCGCCGAAGAGCTCGATCCACAACGCAGGGCTTCCGTGGGGGCTGGGACTCACGGAGACGCACCAGACATTGATCCAGAACGGGCTGCGAAACA
>CAJUQU010000231.1 GCA_910588595.1 uncultured Lachnospiraceae bacterium
CCCCCTACGCCTCCTTCATTTGGCACATCATCTGTAAGATGATTTAATCTCCCACAAACTGTGACGCACATCTGACGGAAAGCATTTTTCAAACACGCTCTAGAACGTTTTTGAAAATGTAGTTCCTCTCGACTAATATACGCCAAAACCGCGCTGTATCAGTTTCTCAACCGCCGCTTTCCCGCGCAGCGCATCGCGCCAGCGGATCGGAATATCGTCAAATCCGTAGAGGATCCCGGCAAGGCCACCTGTAACACACGCTGTCGTATCCGTGTCATCCCCCAGCATAACTGCCCGTTTCACAGCATCCTCATAACTGTCAGCAGCTCCCATGATCATAAATGCACTGCGCAGACAATCCACCACATATCCGGAACCGTTTCCGATCCACGGTCCGTCCGGGCGCACACTCCACTCGAGTTCCTGTTCGTACACAGGCATATCGCGATAGATCCCTCTCAAAACCGCAACGGCTTTTGCAAGTGCACTTTTCCAATCTGTTCCGGCAAGCAGACAGCGCGCGGCAAGACAATACAAGGCACAACAGACCTGGTTGCACAGATTTCCATGTGTGATAAGGCATTGACCATGCGCAGCTGATACCAGCTCCCGGTCTTCGCCCCTGTGCCAGAGCGCAAGCGGCAGCACTCTCATCAGGGCGCCGTTTCCCTTGCCGTCCTGCCGCAGCATTCCGCACTTTTCCGGCTTTTCGCCTGCCCTGTAAGCATTCAGTGCCTCCCCTGTCTGTACGCCGATGTCAAACACGACGCCATCTACCGCCCACACACCGTCCTGATACCACGCCAGGAGTCTGTCCGAAAAGTCTTTCAGGTCAAATTTTCCACAAGCCAGGAGACTGTCCAGCAGACAGAGCGCCTGCGCGCCATCGTCCGACCAAGTTCCTGGCTCCACACCGGCATGTGCCCTGCAAAATCCTGTTGGCGGTGTCATCTCGATCTCTTTGTATGACGGGATCTGCGCCGCCAAATGAAATTCATACGGAACCCCCAGAGCATCGCCGACCAGCAGCCCGTATAATCCGCCCTTCATCCTGTCATAGTTATCCATCGCCCTTCTCCTCGCACTTCCCAGCGGATGCTCAGCCCTTCTTTTTGATCGGGATCCATATCTCCGCGTAATAGTTCTCGTCCTCTGTCCCGTTGGGATACTGGTCCGGCGCATCGTACATCTCAACGCAGTACCCCGCCGCAAACTCATAGTCCTGCAGTGCCGGGAGCCACTCCGAGAAGATTTTGGTGTTCACATCCTGCATCGTCTGCGAAAGTACCCCCTTACACGGAAATACCGCCCATGTGAACGCTGGAATGGTTCTCACCACAAATCCCTCCGGAACGTCCACAGACGGGTTGTAGATATCCGCGATCAGGTACTCAAACCGCTCACTACCCATCTGCGGATCGATGTTGATGCCAAACATGCCGCAGACATATTTTCCCTTTCCCGATGCATAGTGTTCCTGCCAGTATGCGGGGATATCCCGCTTTGCATTCTCGTAGTCAAACACTTTTGACGCCGCCAGCACTGTGAACGCTTCCTTTTTTGTGATCCTGTAATCCATCGCACAACCACCTTTCAATGAGATTGATAATTTCAGCGGTGCGAAGGCTTTGAGCATGGTCTTGTCCCTGCGCGCAGTCGACGGCGCGTGTCCGTGGAACCGGGTGAATGCCTTGGTGAAGCTGTCCGGGGAATCATATCCGTATTTCATCGCGAGCTCCATGACCGTGATGTCGCTGGTGAGCAGCTCTTCCCCCGCAAGCGCCAACCTGCGGTTTCTGATATATTCCGTCATGGAGTACCCGCACAGGATGCTGAACCCTTTGTGAAAATAGAACGGGGAGACGTTGACATGGGCTGCCACATCCTCCATCGTGATCTCCTCCGCTATATGCTTTTCCATAAAATCAACCGCATCCCTGACCGCCTTGGTCCAATCCATATGCATCAGCCTCCTTCGCTGTGTTACGCAGATGCAGGAAAATACCCTGCACGATCTGAGTTATTTTTCTACATCTGCATACATCATACTACATGGCTCCTCCCGCGTCCCGACATTTCCTGTCCTGTTTTGTCAGCCGTCTTGTCTGTCGCTTCTAATACCGACACCCCGTCATCCCTACATACCAGGCAAAGCTTCTTGCCAATTGCGTCAACAATGTACAATCGGGAAATCAGGCAGGTTATGTAATGGGTTCCTTGCCTCACTCTGCATTTTCATGCAGCAGCACTTGCGCATTGGATCCATAAAAGATATCGCTGCGCCCGGCGAGCTGTTTTAGTATCTTCTCCATGCGATCCCAGTTCTGATCCGCTTCAAACTCATAGCTGTGCCCCCATATATATAAAAGCGCCGGTTCTTTTGTCTCCAGCGACAAAAACTGTTCGATCCCCTCAAAAATGCGATCGTCATTGTGGTGGTAACACGGCTTGAAACGAAGCAGATCCTTCTGCAGCCCAAACTCTGCCACAGACTCCACTGTTCTCGCATAACGGATACCGCAGTCTGACAAAACCTTCACCGCCAGATCATGATAACAGCCGTACGGGTACGCGTAACCGACCACTTCCTGTTCAAACAATTGTTCTAGGTTTCTCTTGTCAGCCAGGACCTCATTGAACAGTGTCTCCTCATCGCACTCGAGCGGATTGGCGTGGGTCAGACCATGGCTGGCAATCTCATGTCCTCTGTACAGCTCGCGAAGCCCTTGCTGGTTCATGCGTCTCACCACGATCCCGCTCTTTCCCTCCACAAAACTGAATGCCCTTGTCTGAATGCCGCTGTTAAGATTAAATGTTGCCTTCATGCCGTACGCATTGAACAGATCAACTAAATGCCTGTCCTGCTCCACGCCATCATCATAACTGAATGTCACTGCTCTCTTTTTCCCATCCCACATCTTTATTTTCTCTCCTCTCACTATTTGACAGCAGTCCTGCCGATTCATACAGTCCTCATAACAGAAACGCATCACTGCGGTCCGCAAAGATCCTGACAGTCGGTCCCCCGTCACCACCCTCAAGCACCGCGGTCAGATCGGCATGATTCAGCCACGCAAGCGCCGCACTGTCGGTCTGCACTGTCGGCTTCCACTCCGCGCCAACTCTCTGGTTCACCACATGGATCGAACAACTTTCTCCCTTCGGATCAAGCCCCATCAAGGTGTACTCCGCGCGCATCTTTATGCCCGTCTCCGCACAGTGCTCCTGCGCGTCACACCCCTCGGGGGAGATCGCACCCCTGAAATATTTCGTGTCACAATAACCTGTGAAGTAGACATCATTTTTCCACTGCTCCCCGGCACCGTGCTCCTCGCAGTGCGTGATGAACACATGGATCGTCAGAACTTCCTCCCTGTCTGCCAGAAACTGCCTTATGGAATCAAACACGCTCGCTCCCTGGTCCGCATCATATCCGTGTCCCTGATTTCTCATCAGCTGCAGATGACACTGCCCTTCCTGATAACATGCCTGCGCACGGACCGCGTAGGAATAGTGCACGACCGTGTCATCCATACCCTGTATGAGAAGTACCTTCCCCCGATACGCGGACAGCTCGAGAAACGGCTCCATGCCGACGGCTTCCTCATGAAACGTTTTGCCAAGCGAAGTGACTCCGCAGTCAATGACATCGGGAACATTCCGGGGATCGTAGGAAGCGCCCCCCAGACACCCTCTCCTGGCATGGTCCGGAATGCACAGCGCCGGCGAGATCATGATCAGTCTCTTCACCGCATCACCGCACTGTGCCGCTGCCAGACCGGACACAAATCCTCCCTGACTGTACCCCACCAGCACCAGCTGGTCAGCGTCCGTGTACGCCAGCCCCTGCGCATAGCGGATCACTGTCATCAAGTCCTCAACCTCTGTCAGCGCCGTCATATCTGTGGACTTTCCATCGCTCCTTGACTCCTCGGGCTCCCCGTTTCGCCCCCCGCCGCAGAAGCTAAAGCAGAATGCCACATAGCCGATCCTGGCAAAATCCCTTGCATATCCTGCCATATCTGTATGATTCCCTGTGAAGCCATGGCTTATCACCGCAACAGGAAACTTTCTGTCCGGACAGTTTCCTTCCTCCGCAAAATCCGCCGGAAAAAACTGCATTCCGCGGATCGTGAGCCCTCCTCTTTCGCATGTAAACGCTTTTTCCATAAAAATCTCTCCTTATCCTTTTTAGCCTAGTCCGTCAACGACGCTCCGATCACTACAAACCGCTTCAAATTTTTGTCATACACACTCCACATAGCAGTTCCCCACCATTCCTTTCCATCGTCAAAATAGTTGGAAAACTCATCATTCCAGCTATAAATCTCCAAATCCTTCGGGGAACCCGGAAACAGCATGTGGTTGATCTGTCTGAAATCTTCAACTGTATAGGGTATGCCATATGGCGGATCCAAAAACGCATGCCAATAATTCATCTTATCTGCCGACGCCTTGACACCGACCTCTTCCGGTGACAGCAGCCAGCCATTGTTTCCCTCAAAGAAAAAATCGTCCACGTCAACCTTTTGGCATCTCATTTTGTCTTTTTCCACTGTGAATACATCAAAATCATAACTGTTCCCGACTCTCGTTCTGCTCCCCATACAGGCGATCGCCTCGATTACAGCTTCCCTGTGTGTCTCCTCCCCCGCATACGCCCCGTTCGCTTCGAGCAGTATATAGTCTAAGAGTAGTTCATCGTATTTTTCCTCTAAATATTTGTATACCCTGTCATCTGTCAATTCTTTCATGTACAGTCACCTTTCGTCATATTTCCCTGCTTCCCCAGAAAATGCCCACATACACTTCTGGCATACCGATCAACCGCGTACTATATCATTACAAGACATTCTTTCCCGCGAAACGCAAACCCATATTTCCGGATTTGTTCCGGCGGGATCCCTTTTGCGGCAAGCCCTGCCGCGTACTGCTTATCGTCGATCTGGGCGAGCGCATTCGCAGCCGTCTCCTCCAGACTTTTCTCCCGCAATGGCTTGTGCACTTTAAATTCTATGATATAGGCACAGTCCTCTGCTTGGTCAACCGGCTCTAACACCACATCATAGCGCCCGAAACCGCTCTCTCTGTTCGATGTGATCTGAAATCTACCGGCAAGCTCCACCATCAGTCCGAGCACAAACCCGTGATAAAACCGTTCCGGCGCGTCGTCATCTGCCGCGTTCTTCGCGATGTCAAAACTGGAAAAACTGTGCAGTGCGATCTTGTTCATAAACTCATTCATCGAATCCACATCATTGATCAGCAGCGCCCTGATAAAGTTATTGTACGATGTCTGTGCCCTGCCGCCAAACCACCCTTTCACCATATCCGCAAACATGCTCCGCACTTCCATGTTCGTGAGCGCCAGTCCATACACCTTCTTTTTGAACTCCCCGACACGCCTGAGCCCTGTCACCTTCAGATATCCCGCTGCAAGCAGCAGGCTCCACACGGCATTGGCATTGTCATCCAGTCGGTCGAACGCGATCTGTTCATCGATCTCCGCCTCGATGCTCTCGCCCTGCAAAAGTGCCTCCATCGTCTGCTTGATCTCCGTGTTCCCGCTCTGGAGCAGGAAATTCACAAGCCCGTTGGAGCTTGTGTTCACCCAGTAGGAATCATATGCCCCGTTTTTCTTGATAAAGGACGCGATCGACCACGGATTGTATATGTCGGTGTGCTGCCCAAATGTAAAACCATCATACCACCGCTTGACCTCCTGTTTCTCATCGCCGTATCCCGTGGCGTCCAGCGCCGCAAAAACCTCCTCCTGCGTAAACCCAAAGGATGTCGCGTAGTCATCGGACGTCGTGGTGATCACGTCAAGATTATTCAGTCCGGAAAAGATACTTTCTTTTGAAATCCGTGTTATTCCTGTGATCAAACCCTTACAAAGATACGGGTTTGTCTTAAAAGTGCTGTTAAAGAAACCGGAGAAAAAAGCGGCAGCCTTATCCCAGTAGCCTGCAAGCCACGCTTCCTGCATCGGCGTGTCATACTCGTCGAGAATAATGATCACGTCTTTGCCGTAATATCGCTTCATAAAATCCGCGATTGAATGAAGCGCACCTACAGCCACTTCCTCCCTTATCCCTGGTCTGATACTCCTGTAATACATTTTCTCACTTTCGTTGAGCCAGTCGCCTTCCAGCAGATAACTGTTCTGCGCATACACGCTGGCGATCACCTCTGTGATCATATATTCCATTTTCTCATACTCGTCAGCCTTTACATTTGCAAAACTGAAACATATCACTGGAAATGTGCCCTGAAGCTGTCTGTACTGATGCGTCTCCTCCCAGATGGAAAGCCCCTCGAACAGATCGCTTCTGCCTGCATATTTGTTTGAGAAAAAGCACTCCGTCATACTCATATTGAGGGTTTTTCCAAACCTGCGCGGACGCGTGATCAATGTCACGGTCGAACTATTCTCCCACCATTCCCTGATAAATCGCGTCTTGTCAACATAAAACTTCTTATCCTCGATCATCTTATCAAACCGCTGTTCGCCTATGTTCACCAATGCCCTGCCGCCCATACCCGCACCTCCCTGCATCATGACCTGGAAACTGCTACGTCCTGTATTTTTAGTATACACGGCACGCACAGTTAAATCAACCCAAAAGACAGCGTTTTCGCTACTCGCGCTAGAGCGTGTTTGAAAAATCATTCCCGCCACCTATATAACGACGCCATAGCGTCGTATTCACCACTTTGCGTGATATTTGCACCGC
>CAJUQU010000232.1 GCA_910588595.1 uncultured Lachnospiraceae bacterium
GGGGTTCATCCAAACCACCGGCAGAGCCGGTGGTCAAGCCGTATGGCTGTGATTGTTTACTGATGTTCTTTTTGAAAAGAAAGGTAGGATGGTTAACTATGCAAAAAATAAAGATCAGGGATGATTATATCAAACTAGGGCAGGCATTGAAACTTGCAGGTCTAGTCGGATCCGGTGTCGAGGCAAAGATCGTGATCCAGGATGGACAGGTAAAAGTAAACGGGCAGGTGGAGACACAGCGCGGAAAAAAACTTGTTGTGAATGATACAGTGGAATATAATGGAAATACTTTTGAATTAGCGTGAGATCTCTGATTTCACGATCCTGATCAAAGTGCCTGAAAAAGCGGGCGAATGAGTGAGAGATTAAGAATGATTATTAAATCACTGGAGCTTGAGAATTTTAGAAATTATGGGACGCTTTCCATTGATTTTGACAGTGGAACAAATATTCTCTATGGTGACAACGCGCAGGGAAAGACAAACATACTAGAGGCGATCTTCCTGTCTGCCACGACAAAATCCCACAAGGGAAGCAAGGACAGGGATATCATAAACTTTGACGCACAGGAGGCGCACATACGTACTTATGTTATTAAAGATGGGCTTGAGAACCGCGTGGATATGCATCTTAGGAAAAACAAATCAAAGGGAATCGCCATCAATGGACAAAAAATTAAAAAGGCAGCGGATCTATTGGGTTTGCTGAATGTTGTATTTTTCTCACCGGAAGATCTGTCGATCATCAAGAATGGTCCTGCGGACCGACGGCGATTTGTAGATCTGGAACTGTGTCAGCTTGACAGTGTCTATCTGCATGATCTGAACAACTACAATAAAATCATAAACCAGAGAAATAAACTGTTAAAAGAATTATATTTCAATCCGGAATTAAAGGATACCCTTTCTATATGGGACACACAGCTTGTGGCTTTTGGGAGTAAGGTGATCGAGCGCAGAAGTGTGTTTGTAGACCAGCTGAATGAGATCTTGTATGAGATCCATTTAAAACTTTCTGGCGGGAAGGAAAAACTGAAGATTGTTTATGAACCTGATGTTTTATCAGACAATTTTGAGAAAAAACTGGAGATCAGCCAGGAGAAAGATATTAAGTTCAAGCAGACTTCCATAGGACCGCACCGGGATGATTTTTCTTTTATGGCTGATGATATCGACATACGCAGATTTGGATCACAGGGACAGCAGAGGACAGCTGCACTGTCCTTGAAGCTTGCAGAGCTTGAGCTTGTCAAGAAGGTAACAAAAGATGTGCCGCTCCTGCTTCTTGACGATGTGTTGTCGGAGCTTGACAGCAGCAGGCAGAATTATCTGCTGAACAGTATCGGTGATATCCAGACGATAATCACCTGCACAGGTTTAGAGGAGTTTGTGAATAACCGGTTTGAGATCAACAAAGTATTTGAGGTTTCAAATGCAGTAGTAAGAAATATAGATAGGACTTTGGATCATGTACAGTTGCAGGGACACTGATCTTTTGTGTAGTCTGGATATCACATTTGAATGGGAGGAAATATATGAGTACTGAGGAGTATGGAGCTGACCAGATTCAGATATTGGAAGGTCTTGAGGCAGTCAGGAAGAGACCAGGCATGTATATCGGCAGCACGTCTTCAAGGGGACTGCACCATCTGGTGTATGAGATTGTTGACAATGCGGTCGATGAGGCGCTTGGAGGTTACTGCGATACGATCGATGTCACGATCAATTCCGACAATTCTGTCACTGTTATTGATAATGGGCGGGGGATTCCTGTGGGGATCAACCACAAAGCAGGGATTCCTGCGGTTGAAGTTGTATTTACGATCCTTCACGCCGGCGGTAAGTTTGGCGGTGGGGGATACAAGGTATCTGGCGGGCTGCACGGTGTGGGTGCATCCGTGGTTAACGCGCTTTCTGAGTGGCTTGAAGTTGACATCTACGCAGAAGGGAAGATCTACAATCAGCGCTATGAGCGGGGAAATGTTTGTTATCCTCTGAAAGTGGTCGGTGAGTGTGAGCCGGACAAGACAGGGACAAAGATATCATTCCTGCCGGACAAGACAGTTTTTGAGGAGACTATTTTTGATTATGATGTACTGAAACAACGTCTTAGGGAGATGGCTTTTCTGACTAAGAATCTCAAGATCATCCTTCGCGATCTGCGGTCGGAAGACGGGATCATTGAAAAGACATTTCATTATGAGGGTGGTATCAGGGAGTTTGTGACATATTTAAACAAAAGCAAGACACCGCTCTATGAAGATGTGCTCTATTTTGAGGGAAAGAAGGACAATGTGTATGTAGAGGTAGCGATGCAGCACAATGATTCCTACACAGAGAGCGCTTACAGTTTTGTCAATAACATCAATACACCTGAGGGTGGTACACACCTTGCAGGTTTTAGAAATGCGATCACAAAGACTTTTAACGATTATGCCAGAAATGCGAAACTGTTGAAAGAAAGTGAGGCAAATCTGAGCGGTGATGACATTAGAGAAGGATTGACAGCCATCGTATCGATCAAGATAGAAGATCCGCAGTTCGAGGGACAGACAAAGCAAAAGCTTGGAAACAGTGAAGCCAGGGGAGCAGTCGACAGTGTTGTCAGCGAACAGCTTACGTATTATCTTGAGCAGAATCCTACCGTGGCAAAGCAGATCTGTGAGAAGTCTATTCTTGCGCAGCGGGCAAGGGATGCCGCAAGAAAGGCAAGAGACCTGACAAGGAGAAAGACTGCACTCGACGGAATGACACTTCCAGGAAAGCTTGCCGACTGCTCTGACAAAAATCCGGAGAATTGTGAAATATTTATCGTGGAGGGAGATTCCGCCGGCGGAAGCGCTAAGACAGCGAGAAGCCGTGCAACCCAGGCGATCCTTCCACTGCGCGGAAAGATACTGAATGTGGAGAAGGCAAGGCTTGACAAGATCTATGGCAATGCGGAGATCAAGGCGATGATCACTGCGTTTGGAACAGGGATCCATGATGATTTTGATATCTCAAAACTCCGCTATGGCAAGATCATCATCATGACAGATGCCGACGTGGACGGGGCGCATATTGCGACATTGATGCTCACCTTCCTGTATCGGTTCATGCCGGAGCTGATCAAGCAGGGGCATGTGTATCTGGCAAAACCGCCTCTGTATAAGCTTGAAAAGAATAAGAAGACATGGTATGCGTACTCGGATGAGGAGCTGGCATCGATCCTCGACGAGGTGGGGCGCGACCAGAATAACAAGATACAGCGCTATAAAGGACTTGGAGAGATGGACGCGGAGCAGCTTTGGGACACGACGATGGATCCGGAGAAGCGTGTCCTTCTGAAAGTTTCCATGGACGAGGAGGCGGAATCAGAGATTGACCTGACATTCACAACGCTGATGGGGGACAAGGTGGAACCGAGACGTGAATTTATTGAGACGAATGCAAAAAATGCAAAGAATCTTGATATATAAGGTTGAGGAAGGAGAAAACCGATTCATATGGATGATACAATTTTTGACAAAATAGAGGAAGTAGATCTTCAGAAGACCATGGAGAAATCATATATAGAGTACGCCATGAGCGTTATCGCTTCCCGTGCGCTTCCCGATGTGAGGGACGGTCTAAAGCCGGTGCAGAGGCGTGTGCTCTACTCTATGATCGAGCTGAACAACGGGCCTGACAAGCCGCACAGAAAAAGTGCGCGTATTGTTGGTGATACGATGGGTAAATACCATCCTCACGGCGACAGCTCTATCTACGGAGCGCTGGTCAATATGGCACAGGAGTGGTCTACGCGCTACCCGCTAGTCGACGGACATGGAAATTTTGGTTCTGTGGATGGTGACGGTGCGGCTGCAATGCGATACACAGAGGCCCGTCTCAGCAAGATCTCCATGGAACTGCTTGCTGATATCAATAAGAATACGGTTGATTTCTCGCCAAACTTTGATGAGACGGAGAAGGAACCAGACGTACTTCCCAGCCGTTATCCAAACCTGCTTGTAAACGGCACACAGGGAATCGCTGTGGGTATGGCGACCAATATTCCACCTCACAATCTCAGGGAAGTCATCGCGGCTGTTGTCAAGATGATAGACAACCGTATCCTGGAGGACCGGGATACAGAGATAGAGGAGCTGCTGCCTATCGTCAAGGGACCGGATTTTCCTACAGGAGGCATCATCCTTGGCACGCGCGGCGCGGAGGAGGCATACCGCACCGGGCGCGGTAAGATCAGGGTCCGCAGTGTTACTGATATCGAGACGATGGCAAACGGAAAGAGCCGCATCATCGTGACAGAGATCCCTTATATGGTCAACAAGGCGCGCCTGATCGAGAAGATCGCAGAGCTTGTAAAAGATAAAAAAGTTGACGGTATCACAGACCTGCGCGACGAATCAAACAGGGAAGGTATGCGTATCTGCATAGAACTTCGCAAGGATGTCAACGCGAACGTGATCCTGAATCAGCTCTACAAACATACACAACTTCAAGACAGCTTTGGCGTTATCATGCTGGCATTGGTGAATAAAGAGCCAAAAGTTATGAATCTCAAGGATGTTCTGACACATTATATCAGGCATCAGGAAGAGGTCGTTACCAGGAGAACGCAGTATGATCTGAACAAGGCGGAGGAGAGGGACCATATATTACAGGGTCTGCTCATTGCGCTCGACAATATTGACGAGGTGATCCGCATCATCAGGGGAAGTGCTAATACGCAGGCTGCGAAGGAAGGTCTGATCACGCGGTTTGCGCTCACAGATGTGCAGGCACAGGCGATCGTTGACATGCGGCTTCGTGCACTGACAGGTCTGGAGCGGGAAAAGTTAGAGCAGGAACATGCGGAGCTCTTAAAGAAAATAGATGAGTACAAGGCGATCCTGGCTGACAAAAAACTGCTTCTCGGTGTGATCAAGACAGAGATTATGCTGATCTCAGACAAGTACGGTGATGACAGACGCACAAAATTTGGTTATGACGAGTCAGAGATCAATCTCGAAGATATGATACCGCGCGGCAATACTGTGATCGCCATGACAAGCCTGGGTTACATCAAGCGCATGACAGTCGATAATTTTAAGACACAGCGCAGAGGAGGACGCGGCATCAAGGGGATGTCAACGATCGAAGATGACTATATTGAAGATCTGCTGATGACATCGACACATCACTATCTCATGTTTTTTACGAATTTCGGACGTGTATACAGGCTAAAGGCATATGAGATCCCTGAGGCGGGAAGGACTGCGAGGGGAACGGCGATCGTCAATCTGCTCCAATTGAATCCTGGTGAGAAGATCTCTGCGATGATTCCGATCAAGGAATTTGAGGAGGGCAAGCATCTGTTCATGATCACGAAAAGAGGAATCGCGAAAAAGACGCCGATCATGGAATTTTCTAATGTCAGAAAAAATGGACTTGCTGCGATATCCCTGCGCGATGATGACGAGTTGATCGAGGTCAAGGCGACGGATGAAAATTCCGAGATCTTCCTGATCACAAAGTATGGCATGTGTATCCGTTTTAAGGAGACAGATGTGCGCGCGATGGGACGTGTTGCGATGGGTGTGATCGGTATGAATCTCGACGATGGAGACGAGATCATCGGTATGCAGCTCAACACGCAGGGCAGTGCGCTATTGATTGTCTCTGAGATGGGAATGGGCAAGCGGACTTTGCTGGATGAATTTACAGTGCAGAAGCGCGGCGGCAAGGGAGTGAAGTGTTACCGCATCACGGAAAAGACTGGAAACGTGGTTGGTATCAAGGCTGTCAATGATGATCACGAGATCATGATGATCACGACAGAAGGTGTCATCATACAGATCCCGGTGGGAGAGATATCCACTTACAGCAGAAATACTTCGGGCGTCAAGCTGATCAATCTTGACAATGACAATGTAAAGGTTGCCAAGATCGCAAAAGTGCGAGAGAAGCTCTCGGATGGCACACAGGAATTTGAGGATGTCGAGGAGGCGCTTGACAAGGTAGTGGATGAATCTATGGAAGAGTTGGAGTCGACTGAATCTGTCGATGCGGTCATGGACGAGCTGATCGAGCATGCGATGGCGGATACAATGACCGAGAAGGATCCATATGACGATACAGTGGAAGATGAGATGACAGGTGACAGTGAATAAAGGAATATAGATCAGACAGGCTACAATCTGTTTCTCAATGTATTTCAATGAAAGCATTTTGAGACAGATTGTAGTTTTTATTTTGGAACTGTAGAAAAATAACCAAACAGATTGGCATGATTTATGATGGCTTGTATCAGACTTCGTTTTTTTGGTACAGATAACTGTTTCCGGTTTTTCCGACCCTGCTGATGATCCCGGTCTCTAGCAGTACATTCAGGAGGGTGGTAGCGCCTTTCTGCTGGATCTTTGCCGCTTTGGCGAGATCTTTTGAAGTAAATTGACCAGGGAGCGAGTCGGGTAGAAATATCATGTAGTCGGCAGAGGTGTCTATGCGGACTTCATCAAAGATATCGACTGGTATGCCGTCCATGCGCGAGGAACCTCTCTTTTTGTTTCTGCCCCATCCATTCAGATAACGTGTCTCTTCCACATCAATCAGACTGATGATAAAATGGAGCTTTGGGTTGCTGATAAACATTTTGATCTTGTACAGTTCAGGAATAATCTGATAAAATGTACCGGTTTTGGGCGATTTCCGTTTTGGAGAAAGTTCTCCGGTCTCCGTGTCAAGCCACGACAGCCATTTTTTGTGTGCG
>CAJUQU010000233.1 GCA_910588595.1 uncultured Lachnospiraceae bacterium
CGAGATGGTTGTCAGTGACTGGAGTTCAGACGTGTGCTCTTCCGATCTCAATCAATATTTCGCTTGCTTTTACGATCCTGTTTACGACAATGTTTGCAAAAGAGGTGTTGGATCTGTCCTTTTATCCGACCATTTTGCTGTTCACAACGATCTTTCGAATCGCTCTGAACGTATCGTCAACCCGTCTGATCCTGTCGACGGGAAATCCGGGAAACGTTGTTGCGACATTCGGAGATTTCGTGGGCGGCGGCGATCTTGTCATCGGTATCGTGGTGTTTATCATTCTGATCATTGTTCAGTTTGTTGTCATCAACAAAGGTTCTGAGCGCGTTGCCGAAGTTACGGCGAGATTTACGCTGGACGCTATGCCAGGTAAACAGATGGCGATCGACGCAGATTTAAATACAGGTGCTATCACGGATGCAGAGGCAAAAGTCCAGAGAGAGAAACTCCAGCAGGAAGCAAGCTTTTTCGGTTCCATGGACGGTGCTGTGAAGTATGTAAAGGGAGATGCGACAGCAGGTCTGATCATCACCTTTGTCAATATTATCGGCGGTATCATCATGGGTGTACTGAGACAGGGCATGGATATCGGTGCCGCTGTAGACAAATATACGATTCTCACGATAGGTGACGGTCTGGTAAGCCAGATTCCATCACTTCTTATTTCGTTGTCAACAGGTATTCTGGTAACAAAGGGTTCCAAGGAGGCAGACTTTGGTACTGTGCTCGTAAACCAGCTTTTTGGAATACCAAAAGTATTATATATGGTTGGTGCAGTGCTTGCTTTCCTGGGATTGGTGACGCCGCTGAATCCTTTGATCTTTGTTGTCCTGGGTATTATCTTTATCATGTGCGGGCGCATGATCGCTTCCACGATCGAGACGGCAAGTATAGAGGCGGAGGCAGATATGGAGGAGGATACCGCAGACGAGATCCGCAGACCGGAAAATGTCAATTCGTTGCTGCAGGTCGATCCGATCGAACTGGAATTTGGATATGGTATCATACCGCTCGCCGATGTCAACCAGGGAGGCGATCTTCTAGACCGCGTTGTTATGATCCGCAGACAGATCGCGCTTGAACTTGGTACAGTCGTGCCGATCATCCGTCTGCGCGACAATATCCAGCTGAATCCAAACCAGTACATTATCAAGATAAAGGGGATCCAGGTGAGTGAGGGTGAGATCCTGTTCGATCACTATATGGCGATGAATCCGGGGTTTGTGGAGGAGGAGATTTCGGGAATCCCTACTTTTGAGCCTTCGTTCCATCTGCCGGCAATATGGATCACAGAGAATCAGAGGGAGCGCGCGGAGAGTGTCGGCTATACTGTAGTAGATCCGCCATCGATCATCGCAACCCATCTGACAGAGATCATCAGACAATATCTTGCAGACCTGCTCACGAGGCAGGATGTGCAGAACCTTGTCAACAATGTCAAGGAGACCAACCCCTCCTTGGTGGAAGAGCTTATTCCTAAGCTTTTGGGACTTGGTGATATACAGAAAGTATTGCAGAATCTTTTGAAAGAAGGCATCTCCGTGAGGGATCTTGTCACGATCTTTGAGACGCTTGCTGACCATGCGGCAGCCACAAGGGATACCGATATCCTGACGGAGTATGTGAGGCAGAGCTTAAAACGCGCGATATCCAGCAAATATTTTCCGATCAATGAGACGACAAGTGTGGTAACACTGGATCCGGGATTGGAGCAGGAGATCATGGGCAGCGTGAAACAGACAGAGCAGGGAGCCTATCTGACACTGGATCCGGAGAAGACAAAGACGATCATGGCTTCTGTGGAATCGGAGGTAGGAAAGTTAGAGAAGCTTGGCAAGAATCCGATCGTGATAACTTCACCGATCGTCAGAATGTATTTTAAGAGGCTTACAGAGGATTACTATAAGGATCTGGTAGTGGTTTCATATAATGAAATCGATTCAAATGTAGAATTACAATCAGTAGGAATGGTGACAGCATGATAATAAAGAAATTTCAGGGGAAAACAAAGGAAGAGGCACTAGAGAGTGCGAGGAAGGAGCTTGGAGAAGGCATCGTCGAGATGAATGTCAAGGCGATCAAGGCAAAAGGCATCATGAGTCTTTTTAGGGGGACGAGATTTGAGGTGACTGTTGCAAAGGAAGAAGAAAATGAAAAATATAGTGCATCAGCGCCAAGTGAGATCCAAAAAGACGGCGTGGCAGTCAGTCTGAGCCAGGGGGCTGCAGCAGGGAACAGCAGTTCTGGAAAGATCATTCCGATGAAGCAGCCAGAGAAAAAAGAGGACGCAGCGGAGGATTCCAAGGTGGCAAAAGATGCCATGTCATCAAGAGATGCCATGTCATCAAGAGATGCCATGGCATCAAGAGATACCATGGCGTCAAAAGATACAATGTCATCAAGAGATGCAATGTCATCAAGAGATGCCATGGCATCTGGAGATGTGATCGCGGTAGGTCAGGCGGTTGCTGACGCGCTTGCCGCATTTCCGAAACAGGATGCCGCAAAAGCGGACGGGGAGAGGGCTCGGGGGAAGAGTGAGACGAAGGCAACAGAACCCACGAAGGAAAATCTCAGAGGAAACGGACTGGAGGAGAAGCTTGACAATCTCCAGAATCTGATTGAGAAACAGCTTTCCCAGCAGGAGAATAAGCCGCAGGCAGACGAGACAAAGAACACAGAAACAGTAAAAAAGGAAGAGAGTACAGAGCGTGTAAACTTTCTGAAACTTTTGTATGGTAAGATGACTGACAATGAGATCAATGAGAAGTATGCAAAGGAGATCATTGAAGAGATTGATAGGAACTGCAAGGCAGATGTCACGATGGATTTCATGCTGTCAGAGATCTACCAGAGAATGATACTGAAGCTTGGAAAACCCTATGTCATGGAGGAGGACGAAAAGACGCCAAAGGTCGTTTTCTTTGTGGGACCGACCGGTGTGGGAAAGACGACAACGATCGCAAAGATCGCATCATCTTTCCGGGTGGAGCACAAGAAGAAGGTCGCGCTGCTCACAGCGGATACGTATAGGATCGCGGCGGCAGAGCAGCTGAGGACGTATGCGAATATTCTGGAAGTGCCATTCAGAGTCGTGTATACAGCAAAGGAGATCGCCGATGCTGTGGAGGACTTTAAGGAATATGACTACATACTCGTGGACACGACAGGACATTCGCCAAACAATGAGGCGCAGTGTGAGAGCATGAGCGATCTGATCCATTCTGTTGACGCGAATGCTTCCAAGGAAGTATTTCTCGTGCTGTCTGCTTCGACAAAATACAGGGACTTGATGAGGACTGCCGATATTTACAAAGAGATTACAGATTATAAGCTGATCTTCACGAAACTCGATGAGACGACTACATTAGGAGACATTTATAATCTCAAGATTTATACAGGTGCAACGCTTTATTATGTGACATGTGGTCAGAATGTACCAGACGATATTGAGTATTTCAACCCACAGTCGACGGTAAAGCAGTTGTTAGGAGGAAGGCGCTGATAGGAGGGTAATATATGGTGGATCAGGCTGAACAGTTAAGAAATGTGATTAAATTGAATCCAATGCCAAGACCGCTCTCCAGAGTAATAACGGTGACAAGTGGAAAAGGCGGGGTAGGAAAGTCTAACACCTCCATAAATCTTGCATGCCAGTTCAAAAAAATGGGAAAGAGAGTTATTATACTGGATGCAGATTTTGGACTCGCCAATATAGAGATCATGTTTGGAGCAGTTCCCAAACATAACCTGTGTGATTTGATTTATCAGGGAAAAAATATTACGGATATCATCACTTGGGGACCAATGGATATAGGTTTTATATCCGGGGGATCTGGAATTGCAGGATTGTCCAATTTAAGCAGAGACTATTTAAATTATATCGTACAAAATCTTGCAAAACTCGATGCGATTGCCGATATTATTATCATAGATACTGGTGCAGGGATTTCTGACGCAGTGTTGGATTTTCTTGTCGCAAGCGGTGAGATACTGGTCGTGGCGACACCGGAACCCACGTCGATCACAGATTCCTACTCGCTTCTGAAAGCATTAAACCGCCACCCGCGGTTCTCGAGGGAATACTCGAAGATCATGGTGATCGCCAACAAAGTGTCCGGCGTGGCAGAAGGCGAGGTCATGTACAACAAGCTTGAGACAGTCGTAAGCCGCTATCTGAAGCTTCCTGTGTCGTATCTTGGTTCTATACCGCAGGATTACCATCTCGAGGATGCAGTGATGCAGCAGACGCCGGTGAGCATGCAGAGCCCAAATGCAAAATCTTCCATTGCATTTGAGCGGATGGCGTATGTGCTGATGGACAAAGAATATGACAAATCACTGATCAAGCGGGGAATGGCTGCATTTTTCTCACATATTGTGGCGGGAAATAAGAAAATGGGATGAATGGAATCGGGAGGAGTCTATGATAGAGAAATTTGTATCGCCAGGTGATAAGTTGGAGCTGAAATCCACAGTCAGCGTAGTGCTTCCGGATGGAACGGAAGGAGTGAAGACTTACAGAACCTCGGTATATGATATTCTGGATAACGGAAGGCTTGAACTGGTTATGCCAATGGAACAGACAAAGCTGGTGCTGCTTCCGATTGGCGGGGAGTATGACGTATGTTTCTTTTCCCATGGGGGAATGTATCGCGCAGATGTCAGGATCATCGATCGGCAGAAAGCAAATGGCATCTACATTGTGGTTGTGGAGATGATCAGCAATCTTCACAAATTTCAGCGGAGGGAATATTATAGGTTTAACTGTGTCGTTGACATGGCAGCGAGAGAGATAACAAAGCAGGAGCTGAACGCCTTTTCGAAAGGGGTTACGGAGCTGATATCGGAAAGTGATATGGTGCGGGGGGTGATCGTTGATATCAGCGGCGGCGGAACGCGTTTTGTATCAAGGCAGAAGTTTAATGAGGACAGCATTATATTGATGCGTTTTGATCTGATGATCATGGACAGTGAGAGATCGTTTCTGCTGGCGGCGAAAGTAGTTTATTCAGGCGAGATCGAGAACAGGACAAACGAGTATGAAAATCGTGTAAAATTCGAGTTTATTGATACTGCGACAAGAGAAGAGATTATTAAGTATATTTTTGATGAGGAAAGAAAAAATAGAAAAAATGGGAAGGGTCGTTGAATAGTATGATAATGAACACAAATGCTCCAAAAAGTAAGAAAAAAATTCTTGTGGTTGATGATTCTGCACTCATGAGAAGAGTAATGTGTGATATAATCAATTCAGATGAACGGTTCCAGGTGGTGGAGCAGGCTTTTGATGGTCTGGAAGCATATGAACTTCTGAAAAAAAATCAGTATGACGGTGTTGTTCTCGATGTCAATATGCCTAAGATGAATGGGATCCAGTTTCTGCGTGCCTTGCAGAGAGATAAAATCCGTGCGCGCATCATGATGGCGAGCACGGATACAAAGGATGGCGCACAGGTTACGATGGAGGCGCTCGACCTTGGCGCGATCGACTTCATAGAGAAGCCGGTGAACATCGTATATCTCAAGAGCAGTGGATTCAAGGACAAATTCTTAGACACACTTCAGGCGGTTGTATCCAGCCGCCAGACCAATATTTCCGCTTCGCCGATATTGACAAGGGAGAAGCAGGAAGAGAGCACACAAAAGCTTGTGAACATTGTCAGGAAGAGCAAGCCGGTAGTGGGCGGGCAGAAGGTTGTTGCACTTGCCTGCTCGACGGGAGGCCCCAAAGCGCTCCAGAGTGTTGTGCCAAGGCTTCCGGCGGAACTTGCAGCACCTGTTTTGATCGTGCAGCATATGCCAAAAGGATTTACACAGTCCCTCGCGGAGCGTCTTGACTCCATGAGCAAGATCAAGGTCAAGGAGGCGGGAGAGGGCGATGTTCTTGAAAATGGCGTGGTTTATATCTCCATGGGCGGTAAACATATGAATGTGGTGACTAAGGGCGGCCGCCCGACGATCACTTATACAGACGAGCCTCCAAGGGAAGGCGTGAAACCATGTGCGAATTATATGTATGAGTCCTTGAAAACAAGCAACTATGCACAGATTGTCTGTGTTGTACTGACCGGTATGGGAGCGGATGGCACCAAGGGAATCGTGAATTTGGAAACTTCAAAAAAGATACACGTTATCGCACAGGATGAGGCATCATCGACGGTGTATGGAATGCCCAAGGCAATCGCTGCGACAGGACTGGTAAACCAAGTGGTCTCACTTGATAACGTGGCCCAGGAAATTATAATGAATGTGGGGGTCAGGTAGAATGGATACAAGTCAATATCTCGATATTTTCCTTGATGAATCAAAGGAGCATTTGCAGAATCTGAGTGATCAGATCATGGATCTGGAGCAGAATCCTGAAAATATGGACACGATCAATGAGATCTTCAGAGCAGCCCATTCCTTAAAGGGTATGGCAGGAACGATGGGTTACAAGCGCATGCAGACGCTCACGCACGATATGGAAAATGTATTTTCAGAGGTTCGAAATGGTACATTTAAGGTTCAGCCCGGAATGATCGATATTCTCTTCAAGAGTCTGGATGCACTTGAGGAGTATGTCAACAATATCCAGCAGACTACGGAGGAAGGGACAAATGATAATCAGGATCTGATCGATGCATTGAACAGTATCCTGAAAAATAACGGTGAAGTAGTGGCAGGCGGCAGTGCACCGGCAGATCGGAAGAGCGTCG
>CAJUQU010000234.1 GCA_910588595.1 uncultured Lachnospiraceae bacterium
TTTAACGACGCAATGGTGCGAAACAGGCAGTTCACGATTCTAATTTCTGACCGGATGGAGTACTAGAGTTGATGTGAGTTCGATGCGGGCAG
Source organism: uncultured Lachnospiraceae bacterium (assembly GCA_910588595.1). Taxonomy (GTDB): domain Bacteria; phylum Bacillota; class Clostridia; order Lachnospirales; family Lachnospiraceae; genus COE1. Next base: position 93 of record CAJUQU010000234.1, read on the forward strand.
GGGAGTGAAGGACTTATTATGAGAAACTATAATAAACTGGTGGTGCTGTCTCTGGTGATCTATGGGGTTCTGGCTGTTGCCGCGTCGGCTGTGCTCAGGACGCGGCAGGATGAAAAAGGACAATTTTACAAAGTGGAGATCAATCGGATCGCGGCGGAGATTGAAGATCAGATGAGATTCGCTGTGGATCAGCCGGGTACAAACAGGACAGATGTGACAAAAATCCTGGATTCGCTTGACCTGTGCGCGTATCAGGATATTGAGGGGATTGCGTATCTTCCTGTTTCTGTGACGGACAAGGAGAGCGTCCGGGATTTTTACAGCGGAGCAAATGGGACGCAGAGCGCCATATATCCGTTATATATGAATGTATATATAAATGGCGATCACGGCACAGCGGCGGACACATCGCGTGCGGGAGACGGGGACTTCGCGTCCGGCGGGGAACAGCTTGCGGGCTATCTCAGATTTGACTGTCACAGCGCCGATCCGGGCGGACAGTATCTGCTGCTGACGCAGGGCGCACTGCTCGTGATGGAGCTGTTTTTGCTGATCGTGTTGTTTTATCTCAGGCGGCATCTGATCCAGCCCTTCCACAGAATGCAGGATCTGACCTACGAGCTGTCGAAGGGCAATCTTCAGGGCGATGTCAAGGCGGACAGGAGTCAGTATTTTGGAAAATTCCTGTGGGGATTGAGCGCGTTGAAAGATGCTCTGCGCACAAGCCGCAGGCGGGAGCTGGATCTACAGCGGGAGAAAAAGTTGCTCCTGCTCTCCCTGTCGCACGACATCAAGACACCGCTCAGCATGATAAAGCTGTACGCAAAAGGGCTGGAGGACGGCATCTATCCTGCGGAAGACGAGCGGCGGGAGGCGTATTGTCAGATCGGGGAGAAGGCAGCGCAGATCGAGCACTTTGTCGGTGAGATCGTGAAGGCGTCGAGGGAAGATATTGTACAGATCGAGGTCGTGAAGGGCGAATTTTATCTGGCGGAGCTGGTGCGGTGGGTGGAAACTGTCTACGGGGAGAAATGTGCGCTGCGCAGGTGCACATTGACGGTCGGGACGTATCAGAACCGCATTTTCCGGGGGGATCTCAACCGCCTGATGGAAGTGTTTGAGAATCTGTTTGAGAACGCCTTCAAGTACGGGGATGGGCGCAGGATACAGCTCACATTTTACGAGGAGGACTACTGCCAGCTGATACGCGTGTCCAACACGGGGGATCCGGTCACAGAAAGAGAGCTGGTGCACCTGTTTGACAGTTTCTTCCGCGGCGGGAACACACGGGGGCAGCAGGGAAACGGGCTTGGGCTGTATATCTGCAGGGAGATCATGAACAAGATGGGCGGCGAGATCTTTGCGGAGTGCGGGAAGGACGGGATGGCGTTCGTCGTCGTGCTGCCCTTGTAGGGAGACGGCTCGCCAGCTCGTCGCAGATCTGCACCTCACAACTTTAAGGAACTGTAGAAAAATAACTGACGCATCTTGACTTGTCTATTTCTCCGATTATGCATATCAAAAAGCCTCGCCGTAGCCCGCTACGCCTACGTTTTTTGCTAATTGCTTTAGCAATTTCACCTCGAAGAAATATCCTGCGCAAGTTGCATCGGTTATTTTCCTACAGTTCCTAATTCCTGACGGGATGGAGCGCGAGGACTTGTGGAAAAGATAGGAGAAGGATGATGAAAAGAAAAGCGAAAGCGATACTGCTGTCATTGACAATGGCAGGTCTTTTGGCGGGGTGCCAAAGCCAGGACGCCATAGAAAACACGATAGAAAACACGGATGAACAGCTCACTTACCGCGCAGATGACACAGTAAAAACAGAAGTCAGCGGCAATGAGATCGGAGATAGCACGGAGCCTCCGAAGGAGCCAGGGATAAAAGAGACAGAAGAAGACAATGCAGAAAGCATCGGTGGAATAGAGACAAAAGCAGAATCATCAGAGAATACTTCCACAGAGACAGTCGGCACAGAAATAACAGATCCGGGATGTATTGACGCGGAGAAAATGACAGCAGAGGACATAGAGACTGACCCTGCACAGCGGGCGGCTCTTGACGAAAACGGTTCTGTCTCGAATGCGGCAGACAGCTTTTACTACACTGCATTGACGGAGGAGATCAAAGCGCGCATCACAGGAAGCTCCTATCCTGATACGCAGGAGCCGCTGCAGATTTCCTATGAGGACCTCTCATATGTCCATGTCCTCCACTATGATTTTGAAGGGCAGATCCAGGAGGGCGAGCTGATCTGTAACCAGGTGATCGCGCAGGATCTGGTGGAGATTTTTTATGAGCTGTACGAATGCAGATATCCGGTTGAGAAGATACGACTCATAGACGAATATAACGCGGACGATGAGGCGTCGATGGCGGACAACAACACTTCCTGTTTCAATTACAGGACAGTCCCGGGGCGTACCAAGCTCTCCAACCACTCGTATGGATTGGCGATAGACATCAATCCCCTTTACAATCCCTATGTGCGTTCAAAGGACGGAAAGGAGCTGATCTCGCCGGACAATGCAGGGGCGTACGCCGACCGCAGTGCGGATTTCCCGCATAAGATTGACAAAAATGACCTGTGTTACAAACTTTTTACCGAACATGGGTTCAAATGGGGCGGCGCATGGAACAGCAGCAAGGATTATCAGCATTTTGAGAAAACACAGTGAACAAAAGCAGTATATTCACAATGAGGTGTACTTCATGCGGATGATGTATTTTCGATTAACAGGAAGCCGAAGGCTGAACTGTTACGAAAAAACTAGAAATTTCCAATTCCTAGATTGAGTTTAAATCAGATTTACGGTATAATAGATCTGTATTGTTTTTAATATGTATTACAGGAAGTATGACAATCCTGTGCAGCGAAGGCTGCGAACAGGACTGTTGATGTGTGGGGAGCGCCCTGATGATTCGAAGAGGATGAGAGCTATGGAACTTGATAGCATAATGAATGAGTATGACTCAAAGCTGTTTGATGTGCTGGCGCAGTCATCAAACAGAACGTATTTTTTTGCCAGCAATATGAAGGAAAACACGGCGAGGTGGTCAAAGGGAGCAGTGGAGTATTTCGGTCTAAAGAGCGAGATCCTCTGTCCGGCTGACATTGAGTGGCTAAATCTGATCCACCCGGATGACAAGGCATCGTATCTCAAGAATTTTGAGGATATGGCGAACCACATCACGGCGTATCACGATGTAGAGTACCGGATCCGCAATGCCGAGGGCGATTATGTGTGGGTAAACTGCAAGGGATATACGACCTACGATGATGAGGGCAAGATGGATTTTTTTGCAGGGTTTGTCACGAACCTGGGTGTGCGTAATAAGATCGATCCCGTCACGGGGCTGTGGACGCTCCAGGAATTTCGCAAGGACACAGAGAATCTGCTGTACAATAACAAGAGCGGTGTTGCGGTCATGGTCGGACTGAGCAACTTTAAGCGTGTCAACGATGAGTATGGTTATTCCTATGGGGACAAGACACTGTATACAGCTGCGCACAGAATGCTGGCAGTCAGGACAAAGGGAACGCGGATCTACCGCATGGACAGTTCTGATTTTGCCCTGCTGATCGAGGGGGCGGGCAGCGAGGATGCGGTGAGGGAGATCGAGAAGATCCAGCAGGCGTTCTCGGCGCTGGATATCGAGCGGAACCAGGTTCATCTTGATTTTCGTGCAGGGGCGGTGCTGTTTCCACAGGATGGAAAGTACATCGACCAGATCATGAGCAATATGCTGGTCGCCATGGAAAATGCCAAGAATGTAGGCAGGGCGGGCGTGACCTTCTACACGGAGGAAATGCATCTAAAGAAGACGAGAATGCTGCGTCTCAGGGACGCGATCCGGGAGAGCGTCAACGAAGATTTTAAGGGATTTTCGATCGTGATGCAGCCGATCATAGATTCCAAAACCGGCAGGGGGACGAGCTGTGAGACGCTTCTTCGCTGGAGTGACGACCGTTTTCCCGGAGTCGGACCGATGGAGTTCGTGCCGGTCCTGGAGGATACCGCGCTGATCATTCCGGTGGGAAAATGGATCGTGGAGCAGGTTTTAAAAGATCTCAGGGACTGGGATGACAGGGGGGAGAACCCGATTGAGAAGGTTCATGTGAATGTCTCCTACATTCAGCTTCACGATGATGAGCTTGTCGACTACACGGTACAAAAATTAAAGCAGTACGGGATCGCACCGGACCGCCTTGTGCTGGAGCTCACCGAGAGCTGTCGGATCGGGCGGATCGACGAGTTGACGGAACGGCTGCAGAGATTCAAGGATCAGGGCATAAGCATCGCGTTGGACGATTTTGGCACTGGGTATGCGTCGCTTGCAGTGCTCAAGGATATACCGACAGACATTGTAAAGCTTGACCACACGATGATCAAATCAGTGGTGGGCACTGAGAAGGAGCGCAAGCTGATCGAGTTTATCATTTCCTTCTGCAACAACGTCGGCATCATCGTCTGCGCGGAGGGTGTTGAGAACACGACGATCATGGGAATCGTGAACCAGGCAGGTGCGGGGCTGCTCCAGGGGTACTATTTTGACAAGCCTCTGCGTGTCGAGGAATTTTATGATAAGTATGTGAATCTATGAATAGATATGGCAGATGACGGACTCTTTTTGTTTGAGTAGACGGGGGGAGATTATGAAGAAATTTGCTAAGCTGCTGCTGTTCATGGTGATCGGGATGGCGCTGATGACGGGGTGCGGTTCGGCTAAGGATGCACGGACATCCGCAGAGCCGGTCGCAGTCAATGTCATTGCGCTAAAAGGACCGACTGCCATGGGAATGGTGGACTTTATGGACAGGGCGCAGGCGGGTGCGATTACGGACAACGATTATCATTTTGAGATCGCTGCGACAGCGGACGAGGTGACGCCGAAACTGGTGCAGGGGCAGGTTGATATCGCGGCGGTGCCCGCAAACCTTGCCTCTGTTCTGTACAACAATACGGAGGGCGGAGTGCAGGTGCTTGCGGTCAACACGCTGGGCGTCATCTACATCGTGGAGAGCGGTGATATGGTATCAGACATCAGCGACCTGAAAGGAAAGATGGTCTATGCCAGCGGAAAGGGTGCGACGCCGGAGTACGCGCTGAATTTTATACTCGAACAAAACGGCATTGATCCTGAGAAAGACCTGACGATCGAGTGGAAGAGCGAACACGCGGAGTGTCTGTCGGCATTGATGGCGGAGGAGAATGCGATTGCGATGCTGCCGCAGCCCTTTGTGACGACGGCGCAGACCAAGAGCGACAAGATCCGGGTTGCGCTGGATCTGACAGAGGAGTGGGATAAGCTGGATGTGGATTCCTCGCTCCTGACAGGTGTGGTCGTCGCGCGAAAAGAGTTTGTGGAGTCAAATCCGTCAGCGGTCGAGGCGTTTATGGAACATTATGGAGCGTCGGTGACATTCGTCAACGAAAATGTGGAGGACGCGGCGGCGTTGATCGAGAAGTATGATATCGTTCCGTCGGCGGTTGCCGTCAGGGCGGTGCCGCAATGCAATATTGTGTTCATCACGGGCGACGAGATGAAGCGGAAACTCTCGGGATATCTTGCGGTGCTGCTGGAACAGAATCCCAAAGCCGTGGGCGGAAAGCTGCCCGATGATGATTTCTATTATGCGCACGGATAATTGATGCTGCGCGATGATAAAATATGAAAGAAAAACATGAGATTCGTTTATGGGCGGTTCTGTTCTGGATTGTCGTATGGCAGATCATAAGCATGTGCCTGCACAGCGATATCCTGCTGGTGTCGCCGTTTAGGGTGCTGTGCAGATTAGGGCAGCTGATGCTGACGGCGGCATTCTGGAAAGCAGTCTGCTTCACGCTGTCGCGCATCGCCGCGGGATTTTTTCTGGCGGTTCTGGCGGGAGTGGCGCTGGCAGCGGCGGCTTCCTGGTCCGGCTGGATCCAGGAGCTTCTGGCGCCTGCCATGCTGGCTGTCAGATCCGTGCCGGTCGCGTCGTTTATCATACTTGCGCTGATCTGGTTTTCATCGAAAAATCTTTCTGTGCTGATCTCGTTTCTGATGGTGCTGCCGGTCATTTATACAAACGTGCAAAATGGTATCCGGGGCGTGGACAGGCAGCTTTTGGAGATGGCGCGGGTGTTTCGGATTCCCAGGCGCCGTGTGGTGCGTTATATCTATCTGCCTCAGGTTATGCCTTTTTTTTATTCAGCGTGCAGTGTGGCGCTTGGGATGAGCTGGAAGGCAGGGGCGTCTGCGGAGGTGATCGGTATTCCGAGAGGATCGATCGGGGAGCGCCTGCAGCAGGCAAAGGTGTATCTGGACACACCGGATCTGTTTGCATGGACGCTGGTGATCGTGGCAGCAAGTCTTTTTTTTGAGAAGTTCATGCTGTTTCTGGTGCGCAGGGCCGCTGAAAGGTGCAGTGCGATGCGCGCGGAAAATAAACGGACATGGGAGCTGACAAGGAAAGGGTAGAAAATGAAAGGTATATTAAGGTTATAGCAAACGACATAAATATTTTCTATTTACTTTCCAAATATTCCTTAGTAAA
>CAJUQU010000235.1 GCA_910588595.1 uncultured Lachnospiraceae bacterium
CGCTTGCTTTGTCCCCGCCATTATGGATGCCGCAGCCGGCTACGATCGTGACATCGCAGTCCTCTCCGATATGGAAGTCATTGTAAACCAGCTCTTTGAGCCCTGTCTGTGTCATCAGGACCGGAATATGCACACTCTCCTTCTTTGTGCCTGGCTTGATAAAGATATCGATCCCTGGCTTATCCTCCTTGGGGACGATCTCGATATGCTCTGTCGAACGTCTCCCTGCCGCCTCCCCGTTCGCACGGATATTGTAAGCGCCGGCAGGCACTTCATGCAGATCCGCCACCTGCATCAATAATGTCTTCTGAATCTCATCCATGGATACATCCTCCCGCATTGTGTTTGCACTCAAGATTGCCGCTCAACAGCCCCGGCAGTATCTCCTCCTTCGTGCCCATATTCTGGATCTCACCGTTTGCGATCACCACGATCTTATCCGCAATGTCGAGTATGCGCTCCTGATGTGAGATGATCACGATATTTCCCTGTGTCTTATCGTGCATCTTCTCAAACACTTTGATCAGATTCTGGAAACTCCACAGATCGATCCCCGCCTCCGGCTCGTCAAACACTGAAAGCTTCATGCCTCTTGCGATCACAGTCGCGATCTCGATCCGCTTGAGCTCCCCGCCAGAAAGGCTGCCGTTCACCTCACGATTGATGTAATCCCTCGCACAAAGCCCCACCTCAGCAAGGTACTTGCACGCACCCTCGACGCTGAGCTTCTCACCGGCCGCCAGCCTGATCAGATCGAGCACTGTGATCCCCTTAAACCTTACCGGCTGCTGAAATGCAAAGCTGATACCCAGATTTGCCCTGTCCGTGATGGACATGTCTGTGATATCCTGCCCCTCAAAAAGTATCTGTCCCTCTGTCGGCTGTATGATCCCTGCGATCATCTTGGCAAGGGTGGATTTCCCACCTCCGTTCGGTCCGGTGATCGCTGTAAAGCGATCGTCTATTTTTAAGCTGATATGATTCAATATATCCTTTCCGTTCCCCTCCTCAACGTGATAGGATATATTCCTTAGTTCCAACATGTATTGATTCCTCCTCCCATCAACAGTGCGGTCATATTATTATGGCGCCGATTTTTTCGGTACAAATTCCAGTTTTAATGTCATTCCCATCCCATCGGCAAGCCTTTTTAACAATTTTAGCGACGGATTTCTTGTTCCGTTCTCCAATTTACTGATATCCGCCTGATCAATGCCTGTTCTCTCGGCAAGTTCTTTCTGTGAAAGGTTTTGTGATATTCTGGCATCCACCATCGCGCGGATGACATCCATTTCAGGCTGGCTGTCTTCCCACGCTTTCCTGAATTCGTCATTTTGCAACTGATCATCCAAATATTCATCAAGTGTTTTCATATCGCGTATCACCACACCTTTCCAAATAGTCTTCCCACAAATTCTATCAGTCGCGTATCTGCGCTATCCGCACTTTCGTGTTTCTATGTCTATAATATGGTATATATACCATATTGTCAACATTTTATTGTATGGCACTCTGGGAAACTGCTGCCGAAACAGGCACCCGCAGCGCAATGCCTTGATCAGATTTCTACCCTGAAGCAGATCTCCTGCCCGTCCTCCTGTTCTGACAGCTCCACTGTGATTTCCCCTTTGTGGCGCTTTGCGATCTGATTTGCCTGATACAGTCCAAGCCCCCTGTCCTCACGGTTGCTTTTCGTCGTGTAGCCCTTTTCAAAAAAACGTGCGATCTCACCCATCATCAGATTTTCCACCTGATTTTTGATCGCAAAGATCAGCTTGTCATTTTGGGCGTCGAGCACCATCTCAACTTTATTTTTTTCGGGCGTTGCAGCCTCAAATGCATTGTCCGTGAGCGTTCCGATGATTTCAACCAGCGCGTGTTCTGACACTGGTGTCACAATTTCCTGGCTCAGTACCTGTATATCGATATCGATGTATCCCGGAGCACTGATGATCTTACTGTACAGAAATCCAGCCAAAATCTTGTCTGATATCCGCAGAAGTGCGGGGTTGCAGCGCGATCTGTCCTCGTATATTTCTTTGCAGTATGTCGACTGCGCTTTCACAAGCTCATCATAATCCGTCATCGTCACATGCATATTCAGGATCGCGTTCATATGATTGTCAAACTCATGCTGCCGCGCCCGGATATCCTTTGTCAGCTCCTCCATCGGCTTTATGTAGAGTTTGTATATCTTCAATTCCTCCTCCTGGCGGCGAAGCGCTGCATAGTTCTGCGCCCAGTCCAGAAGTCCCAATAATATGACGGAAAATACTATGCCAAACAGAACCATCACCTTGATATCCAACGTGTGGCTTAGATACAGATCGACCAGCAGATACAGCGTTATGATCAGCGCGACCACACAAAAGATCCGATATAAAAATCTCCTGCCAAGTTCAGCCATGATGATACCCCCTGGAATTAATTACTGTCTTTTCCACTTTGCTCCCCTTTAAGAATGCTGCATCTGCAGTTTTTTCCGAATCTCATTCTTGTATGTGATACCGATCTCCACCTGATCACCGTTTTTCATGCTGATCAGTCCGTTCACGGTATCCACATAGTCAATATAGTCCTGGTTGACAACACACATGCGATGCACCTGCAGAAATCTGTCTCCCGGAAGCTTCTCCAAAAGCTGTCTTATGGAAAGATATAGAACCTTCATTTCCTCCTTTAGCAGTACAAAGTTCACTCCCCTTGGTACTGCTTTGATACACACGATGTCCTTGCAGAAGATTTTGTAATTGATACTGTCCTTCTTGACAACCACATAAGCCTCCCTCGTCTCTCCCTGCTGCGACAAAAAAAGCAGTTTCCCGACAAGCTTACGGATATCTTCCTCATTGTACGGTTTCACAAGATACTGGTAACAGTGGAGCTCCCTGTACGCGGTCAGCTCCATGTTTGCCAGTGACGTGATCATAATGATCGGTGTGAAGGCGTACTCCTTCCTCATGCGCACCTCCCGCGCAAAGGTTATCCCTGAGATATCCTCACTGTCGTCTATGTCCAGATTAATGTCAAGCAAAAAAGCCTGAAAGAGCGGCTGCGCCTCATCAAGCGCAGCTCTTGCCTCCTCCAGACTGTTTACCGGAACAGCACACACATGTCCGGATACCCTCTCTACCATCACAGTAATCGCATCTAAGCACTCCTTACTGTCCTCTAGTATCAATATCCTTGTCATGTCCGTTGTCCCCTCCCGTTTTTGATTCCATATTACTTTAAGATTTCCCCGACTGATTTTACAAGCCCTGCCACGCCTTGGATTTCTGATGGAATAATGATCTTGGTGGCATTTCCGTTTGCCGCCTTCTCGAACGCTTCGAGTTTCTTGATGGTGAGCACTGACTCGTCGGCGCCCGCATCTTTCAGGAACTTGATACCTTCCGCGTTTGCCATCTGTACGATACGGATCGCCTCTGCCTGACCTTCCGCCTCACGGATCTTTCTCTCCTTTTCAGCTTCTGCACGAAGGATTGCCGCCTGCTTCTCCGCCTCTGCCTCGAGGATCGCGGACTCCTTCTGACCTTCTGCGACCAGGATCGTCGACTTCTTCTCGCCTTCTGCGCGAAGGATCGCCTCACGTCGCTCTCTCTCTGCCTTCATCTGCTTCTCCATCGCGTTTCTGATCGCCTCTGGCGGGATGATATTCTTCAGCTCGACACGGTTCACCTTGATGCCCCATGGATCTGTGGCAACGTCAAGCGCCGAACGCATGTTTGTATTAATAATCTCCCTCGATGTCAATGTCTGGTCGAGCTCCATCTCACCGATGATATTTCTCAGCGTTGTCGCCGTCAGCTTTTCGATCGCCATGATCGGATTATCCACACCATATGCGTACATCTTCGGATCCGTGATCTGGAAAAAAACGACCGTATCAATCTGCATCGTAACGTTATCCTTTGTGATCACAGGCTGCGGCGGAAAATCCACCACCTGTTCCTTCAGATTTACTTTCTTGGCAACCCTGTCAAGAAAAGGTACCTTGAACCGGAGACCAACGCTCCACGTGGTGTTATATCCGCCAAGACGCTCAATAACATACGCTGACGCCTGCGGGACAATCCGCACATTTGCCGCAAGGATCACAACAAGAAAAATTGCTATACCCAATAATATAATTGCCATATTTACTCCTCCTCATACTTTTCAACAACAAGTCTCACACCCTTGATATCCACAACCTTAGCCAGGCTTCCCGCTGTGATCTTGCATCTCTCGTCCACTGAGCGCACTGCCCATTCCTGACCATTTACCACGGCACGGCCTTGACCGGCAATGTTGTCGACATCCTGCGTGATCCTTACCACCTTACCAATGATACCCTCATAATTTGTCCTTGTCCGCGAATTGTTTATGTACCTTATCGCCAAGGGTCTCGTGAATATCAGCATTCCAAGTGATACCAACAAAAAAACTGTCAGCTGGAGTATGATCCCCCCACCCAGCATAGAGATAATGATCGCCACCAGCGCACCGATCGCGAACCAGATCGTAGTCAATCCTACCGTTATGATCTCAATGATGATGAGTATGATCATAGCCGCCAGCCATACCATTGTGTTCGTCATGATACCTCCTCCTTTCCTTATCAGAAAACTTTTCGCTCCTGATAAGTATACTTTACCGCACAATCCTGATCCGCACAATGGTTTTTGCGTGAATAAAGTGATTTCCGTATTCAATCATATGCTATTCGTTGATTCCCTTTCGATACTCGGCAAGTTCCTTCTGAAACGCCTCTGTCTTGTGATACCCACAGGAAAACATTTCGGGGCAGAATCCTCTGTATATGCACTCTTTTACCATACAGCCTGCAAGCTCCGGTTCGGTCTTTGCGATCTCCTCCTTGACGAGCTGCCACGCTTCCCGCGTCTCCTGGCTGGCACAGCTGCACAGACGCTTGCGGCTGATATTGATCAATGCCTGTGCATCCGCCTCACATGCATGATTGACCAACGCCCCCTGCGGCAGTTCATCCCGGTCGACTCCCGTCCGGTCGCTCCGCTGCGTCGATACCCAGTGCTCGATCCCGATCTTGTGCCGCACCATATGGACGCTTACCCACGATTTCAGGTCCTTCCACCGCCAATAAAACCGCATGCGCCTGATCGGGGAATGCTCCGACAGGATCAGCCGCCTCTTCCACTCGGTATCGGGGTATTTTCCCGTTGTCTTATTGATCGTATTCATGGCAGAATCCTTGATATCCTGCCAGTTATCGTCATGTTTAAATAAATCGATATACATTTTGTGCCTACTCCTTTTCCTTCTTTGCCGCCGAAAGCCTCTTGACAGTCCTCTCGATCTGTGCTCTCTCAGAAGAAAGCTCCCTGATCAGATGATATAGTGTCCAGTTGATGTTTTTCGGTGTCACGACTGCCTTGAGGTCTGTCGGCGTAAGTCCTATTTTCTTGTATGAAAATAAGAACTCATCCAGCTTTTTGTCCGCTATTCCTGAAAAAATAATGATCTCCGGCATACAGAATAGTACGGGGGCTTTCTCCTCCCCCGACAAGTCAGGCGGTGCGATGCCCTTCAATCCGGCAAGCGTTCCTACCCGTGTATTCAGATCAGACGGTTTGAGCTGCTTTGTCGCAAAGGTCATACTCATGCCGAGGACCTCCATCTGTATCTTTTTGTTTTCGTCCTGCACATAGTACAAAATCGTGCTTTTCTGTGTCTCCTTCATATAGTGTGACCAGCCTTTCCTACAAAAATTTGTCGATGGCGTTTTTCAGCTCCTCAATCGACTCTGTGTCGTTCTCTCGCACCGCATCCACAATGCAATGATCTATATGATCTTTTAAGATCACCCGGCTCACGCTGCTGATTGCCGACTTTACTGCCGCCAGCTGTATCAACACCTCGCTGCAGTCCCTGCCATTTTCCACCATCGACTTTACTGATTCCATATGACCTATGATCTTAGACATTCTGTTCAGTACTGCCTTGGTCTCCTTGTGGGTGTGCGCGTGGGAATGCCCATGTGTCATTCCTTTTCGATCTCTGTCCTCCATAATTTGATCAACTCCCATTCATCCGCTTCGGCTTGCTCCCAGAGCATGTTCTTCGTTTCTGCACAAATCTCCTACAACAGAAAATCTGCCAACACCATATTGCTGACATCGATCCCCGCCTCCGTCAAACATACATAGTCATCCTTTCGTGTCAGCATTCCCTGCTTTTCCCACTTGCGCAAAACATCCCCATAAATATCACTCATCTCCACACCAAAGCTTTCAGCAAATTCCAGTTGGGACACACCACTCATCATGCGCAGTCCCAGAAACATATATTCCTCCATACGGTCATTTTTTGAAAGCTTTTGCACATCCTCCAATACCTTCTCTTTTCCCATGGTATGCTGATCTCCGACAACACTGTCCCCTGCAAAGGCGCATAGGTACTGCTCCATATCAGCTGTATTTTTCCAGCGGACATGATTCACCATGGAAGCAGCCCCCAGGCCAAAACCAACGTAATCTGTAGTATGTCTTACTCCGCGCTGCCAATAGATACGATTATGCCTGCATTCATATCCCTCTTTTGCATAATTTGATATCTCATAGCGTTGATAACCTTCTCTTTCCA
>CAJUQU010000236.1 GCA_910588595.1 uncultured Lachnospiraceae bacterium
TGACTGGAGTTCAGACGTGTGCTATTCCGATCTGATGATTATTTTTGTACAGGTACACTTTTCCCTCCTTGTCCACCAGCTCAAACAGGTTGTCATAGCCTCTGTCGAGGGTATAGAGCATGTACCGGGTGGAGAGGAGGGCTGCAGTCACCGGGGTGGCGCCCTCAAAACAATAGTTGACACGGCTGCCCCTCATGCCGTACTTTTCGTAGAAGTCCGATACCAGCGAGTTCAGGGTGGAAGAAAAGTAGGAACCGCCCTGAAAACCGATCAGCATCGCGTCGTTCTGCGTTCTGCGTGCAAACTTTTCAAAACGGAAGAAATCGTTGTTCTCGTTCGCGACCGTTCTGTCAGTCAGGATCTGGTAGGAGTCGTAGTTGGATAAATAGGTGGTTCTTGACACGGTGGGCACACTTGTGAGGTAAGTGTTCACGCCGGCTTCCGCCACAGTCACGAGGATCGCATAGATGCACATCATTCTGGGAACACTGCCGCATTTTTCCTGACAGATCCTGAAGTAATAGATCAGACCGCCATAGATCAGCAGAAAGATCCCAGTCACCAGAAAACAAGTGTCTGCAAAAGCGTCGTCTGTCACAATTTTTTCGCAGAACAGCAGGAAAAAGAACACGCCTGCAAGCACCGCCCCGACCGTTTTCTTCGTGTGGTCCTGTATGTGCAGGAATGCTTCGCAGCATACGGTGAGCAGCAGCAGGATATACAGGAAGGACTGCCTTGCAGGCAGAGAATCGGGATAATTCAAGCCGTGCCATATAAAGTTCAGCACATTCGTCGAGAAGCTGACCAGCATAAAAGCGAGCAGCACCAGCTTTGGAACCTTTTGCCGCAAAGGAACCTTTCTCTGCAGGACATACAGCGGCAGCAGGACAAAGACAGGGACACCGCAGTAAATGTTTGGCCAGTGGTCTAGCCCTGTCTCTACAGTCACATTAAAACAGTGTCTTGCGAGCATGTCGATGACTGGGAAATAGGTTTTGAGCCTGCTCGGGAAATTGATGTCGCTGAACTCGGTAAAGCGCAGTGCGGCAAGCTCCGGCAGGAGCAGGACAGCCGCCATGCCGCCCGCGAGCAGGGAAAATACACCAAAACGGATCAGGGCTTTCCCATAAAAGTTTTTGATGCCGTCAAGCTTTGGAAAGGCAAGGGGGGCTGAGTCCTGTTCCGCAGAGGGATCCCTTGCGATCAAAAGCACGGCGAAGTAGAGTGCAAGGAAGATGCACAGCATGATGGAGAGATAATAGTTGGACAGGATTGAAAGTCCTAATGATATGCAGTACATGTAGCATTTTCCTTCGTTCACAAGCCTTTCCACGCCGAGAACGATGATCGGTGCGAGGATGATCACGTCAAGCCACATCACGTCCCAGTTGTAGGCAGCCATAAAGCCTGACAGCGCATAAAACAGTGAAAAACACAGGATTGCCCACGAGTTGCTACAAAAGTGCTTCCTTATATAATAAGTAAAGGTCAGTCCGCAGAGTCCGATTTTGAGGACGACCATATAGGACAAAAATTCCATCAGGAATTTTTCGGGGATCAGGACACAGAGCCAGTTGGCAGGACTTGCCAGATAGTACACATAGAGGGCAAGGAAGTTGGAGCCGATGCCGGTGTTCCACGAGTAAAATAAGCTTTCCCCGTTTCTGAGCTTATGGTAGAATTCCACCAGAAAAGGAAAATACTGGTGGTACATATCGATATGGAGGAAAGATCGTTCCCCAAACGGGTAGATATGCTGTATCACAAAGATGACCAGCATGGTCAGCGTCGGGATCAGAAACGAAAACAGGTACAGCAGATCTAACTTGATATTTGTTTTTTTGATTTGTAATGACTTCATAAGGGTTTCACCTCCGGTTTTTTGTTGGAAAATCTATTTTCCAAAGATGTAGTCATACTGTAAGATAGCATAGTCGTTCAAACTGTCCATCACATTCGCAGTGTCCGTGCTCTGCCCCTGGGCATTTTCGGTGCGGATCGATGTGATGACCGGATATTCCCCGGACAATCTGTCGAGATAATTCTCATATGCAGTCAGGGGAATTCCCGCAGTTTTCAGGATATCTGTCGCAAGGAAATTGGAGCTGGTCTCTGCGCCTGTCTGGGTCTCAATGTCAAAATTGCACCAGATAAAATAGGGAACTTTGTACCGGTCTGCCTCGTCTGCCTCCGACAGCGCATTGCCGTTCTTTCCATTTAATTTCCATATATTCGAGACGACTGAGTTGGTCGGCTGATGATCCCCGAAAAAGACGATCATGGTGTCCTCATCGACGTTTGAAAAATAGTCCGTCAGATACTTTACAGATTCGTCGGAGATCTTCATCAGCGACAGATAGTTGTCAAGTGCCTTGGAACTGCTCCCTGATACCTTGATATCGGGGTGAAAATTGTCAAATTCGTCAGTGTACGATGAATGGTTCTGCATCGTGACGTTGAACACGAAGAGCGGTGTGCCGTCCTGTTTGGATTCGTACATCTCGATGATCTTGTCATAACATGCCATGTCACTTACATATTTTCGGATCTTTTCCGGTTTTTTATAATCCCTTATGAAATACATCTCGTCAAAACCGAGCAGCGGGTAGACCTTGTTTCTGTCCCAGCCGGTGCTGTTGTAGGGATGTGCGGCGATCGTCTCGTACCCCAGGGACTTTAGGTGCGATGCGAGAGATGGCATCTCCCGTTTGAGATACTGCTGATAAGGCACACTTCCCTGTGGGAGGAATGCCATCGTATTGCCGGTGAGGAATTCAAATTCCGTGTTTGCCGTGTTGCCGCCGAGTACGGACACGTTCAGGTAGCCCGATATCGTATTGTTAATATGCCCATTTAATATGGAATGCATATAGGGCATGTAATCCATGTTGGTCTCAAATGCGCCGAGCACAGCAGGATCCGAAAATGCCTCATTCATGATGACAATTATATTAGGAAGTGTTTCGGAAACCTCCTGTGGTGCGTCTGCTGCCTCAAATGGGGCGAGCAGTTCATCGGCAGCGGCGGCGCTGTAGCCAGAGGGCTTGTCCACCGAGATGTATTTGAGTTCCATCAAAAAGGCGACGGCAGTGCCGTCACGCTTGCTCATGACAGTGGGGGTGAACAGCTTGTCATACATGCCGTATCTGCGGATCGTGCTGTCTAGGTGGAGCATATGCGTGAAGCTGCAGATGAGTACGACAAAGACAGCGGCGCCTGCGATGCGGATCCCCCAGAATCGTTTCCGCCACCTGCCAGTACCTTTGAGCTCCAGATTGACAACAGATTCCGCGAGGATCAGCAGGATAAATCCGATCAGGACAAACACTGTCTGCTTTTCGATCGTGTACTCAAAGTTGCCGGCGACGCTCATCGCAGTGCCGATGGAGTAGATGTCCCACGGCATGATCGGGGCGGAGCGGAAGCTGAGGACATAGTAGTTTGCCAGACCGATGATCATGAACAGGATGCTCTGCAGGCGCAGCGACCATTTCAACCTGCCAAAGACAAACAGGAACAGTGCCATCAGCAGCTCAAAAAAGTAGATATTCAGAAACTGTATGGGTACCTTCATCGTCTCCCACGGATCATTTGTGTACCACTCAAACAGATAAAAATCTGCGACGGGAAAGAGTATCATAGGCACCAGATTCCTCAGACACCATATGGTTTTTGGATATTTAGACAGCCGTTTTATCATTTTAATTTTTTAACCTCCACATTGCTATAACTTAATTACAATAGCACTTTTTTGCGGTGTTTTCAAGGTTGTTTTGATTTTATGGCTGTGGGGACAAAAGGAAAGAGATCCAATGGCATCGGATCTCTTAAAAATTTAGTTGTCGATATAATCGGTGTCAAACAGCATATTTTCGAGAATGGCGATATCCCCTGTATCTGGGAGATAGATGCCGCTGACCGGGTCGAAAGTGACTGTCGTGAGTGCAGGCGCAGCATAAGCGGCATTCTCGAGACAGACGTTCATACTGCTGCAGAGTGCGGCAAATATCTGGACCATCATATCTTCCTCGCTGGGAGCAGCAGCCGGATCTGAGAGCCATGTCGTGGCGAGATCCGTGAGGATCGCCGTGTACAGATTCATCAGAGACTCAAAAAAGAACATTTTTTCGTAGACGATCGTGATCTTGTATGTGCCGTCCGCCTGCAGGTCGCAGACTGCCACTGCGAAACGCGCGTTAGCAAGAACCTGTGCTATGGCGGTCCGAAAGTCATTTTTGAGGGAGTTGGGGCATTTAGTACCAAGGATCGTGAGATCCAGACTGTCCATCTCCGAGTCGAGAATCGAATTGTAGATCGCGGCAGCGTCCTTCTCGGAGCCAAGTCCCAGAGCGACAAAGGCGCGCGCATCATTTCTGAAACAGACATCCAACAGTGCGCTCAGGTACTGGTCGTACGGCAGATCAGGCCCGGAGGCGTCGTACACTGTCGGTGCGGGAGCGTCGCATCGCCGTCGAAATTTTGCCAGGCACTGGCACGAACCATGCAGCCCACAACTCTAATTTCTGTCTGGATGGAGTACTAGAGCGTGTTTGAAAAGGTGTGAAAATCTGTTGACGTTCCGTGCGGATTATCTTATAATACATTAGATAAGCAGTTATACAGTTGCAGTTCAACATCAGTCAGGAGGATTGACATGATCAAAAGCATGACAGGTTTTGGGCGGTGTGAAGTCACGGAGGGAGACCGCAAATACACGGTCGAGATGAAATCCGTCAACCACAGATATCTTGACGCCAACATCAAGATGCCCAAGAAACTCAGTTTTTTCGAGAGCTCTATCAGGAATGAACTGAAAAATTACGTGCAGCGCGGAAAGATCGACATCTTTATCACATACGAGGATTTTTCTGAGAATAACGTCTGCATCAAGTACAACAAGGACATTGCGGCGGAGTATCTCGGATATCTCAGGACCATGTCGGAAGACTTTGGGCTGGACAATGATATCAGGGTCTCGACGCTCTCGCGCTATCCCGAAGTCTTCTCGATGGAGGAGCAGACCATAGACGAGGAGGAGATCTGGAAAGGGCTCGCAAAAGCCATACAGGGTGCGGCAAAAGGGTTGGAAGAGACAAGGATCAAAGAAGGACAGAACCTTGCGGACGATCTGAACGCTAAGCTCGACGGTATGCTCGAGCACGTCGCTTTTATCGAGGAGCGCTCCCCGCAGATCATCGAGGATTACAGGAAAAAACTTGGCGAGCGGATCCATGAGCTCCTAGGTGATGTGACTGTGGATGAGACAAGGCTTTTGACAGAAGTCACGATCTACGCCGACAAGGTCTGCGTCGACGAGGAGCTTGTCCGGCTGAGGAGTCATATCGAGACGATGAAGCAGGCGCTTGGTGACGGCGGAAGCATTGGCAGAAAACTGGACTTCATCGCGCAGGAGATGAACCGGGAGGCAAACACGATCCTCTCAAAGGCAAACGACCTTGCAGTCTCCAACCGTGGGATCGACTTAAAGACTGAGATCGAGAAAGTGCGGGAACAGATACAGAATATAGAATAAGGCGAGGTGTCGGGTGAACAGACTGATTCATATAGGCTTTGGAAACATTGTCAACACATCAAAGATCATCGCGATCGTGAGTCCTGATTCGGCGCCGGTGAAAAGACTTGTTCAGAGGGCGAAAGAGAACGGCACAGTCATCGATGCCACGCAGGGGCGCAAGACGAAGTCGGTGCTGGTCATGGAGAGCAGCCAGATCGTGCTCTCGGCACTCCTGCCCGAGACGATCGCCGGGAGGGCGCAGGGAGCTCTGACGGACGAGGACACCGATGAAAGTGTATAGACCATTATAAAAGAATAAAAAGCGAGGGAAAAATATGTTACATCCATCTTACACAGATTTAATGAAGGTAGTGAACAATGACGTTGAGCAGGGTGAGGCGCCGGTGGTGAACAGCCGCTACTCGATCGTGATGGCGACGGCGAAGCGCGCAAGACAGATCATCGGCGGCGAGGAACCGCTTGTGGACACCAGGCAGACAAAGCCGCTGTCGATTGCCATAGAGGAGCTGAACCAGGCAAAGATCAAGATCACACACGAAGAATAAGTTTTGAAAATAGATTGAGGATTATGCGTTGAAGATATTATTTATTTCCCTCGGCTGCGACAAGAATCTGGTAGATACGGAAATGATGCTTGGTATGCTGGTGCAGAGGGGATTTTCGATTACGGACGATGAGACAGAGGCGGACGCGGTCGTTGTCAACACGTGCTGTTTTATCAATGATGCCAAGCAGGAGAGCATCAACACGCTTCTGGAAATGGCGGAGCTGCGCAAAAGCGGAGAGATCAAGGTGTTGATCGCCGCAGGGTGTCTCGCGCAGCGCTATCAGGATGAAATCCAAAGGGAGATTCCTGAGGTGGATGCCATCGTGGGCACGACGGCGATCGATGCGGTCGTGACGGCGATCGAAGGGGTGCTTTCCGGAAACAGTCGCAACTATCTGGAGGACATCAACCGCAAGCCGGTGTATGATCATGAGGATTGGAAAAGGATCGTGACGACCGGCAGATCGGAAGAGCACACGTCTGAACTCCAGTCACTGACAA
>CAJUQU010000237.1 GCA_910588595.1 uncultured Lachnospiraceae bacterium
ACACGACGCTCTTCCGATCTTCTATACTTTGCAAAAATTTACTACCAGAAATCCATTTAAATAGCAAACAAAACGAGTTGATCACTATCCATGAAAACCAAAATAAAAATGCAAAACCTATCATTTCAATAGCGAAACCTTTGTCCAGAATAAAATTCTCTTTTACCAAATAGGAGGAAAAAACCGAAATACTTAATAAGGCAGCCCCAAATAACATGCCTATCCTATTTACCTCTTTTCCAAAATCAATATGACTCCATGAATAGATTAATATAATAACAATTCCCCAATACAATAACGTAGAATCTGGTACCATCCAATACTTAACCGCTATCTTAGTTGATAACAAAATTATTAAAGATTTCAGAACCAATAACATTTCTACTCCATTCTCACCCACTGAAAAACCAAAACATTAAACAAAACATGAAGCATATAGAAAAATGAATTCTTTAAATTCAGGTAACTGTTTCCTGCAACACGCTCACGCATTGTCACCTGAACTTCCTCAATCTTCACTCCGTGATTTAACAGGAATGCCAATGTATCAGGTTCTGGACGATAATTGATACGATATCCAAACATTTTTATCATCCTCTTATTAAAAAGTCGCATTCCGCTCGTCACATCCCCGATGTATTTACCTTTTGTGGTCATCCATATTGCATATGTGATCAATTGGCTTCCTACCATTCTGGCATTAAAAGGTTTCCGTTGTGTCTTAAATCTTGAACCGATAACAATATCCGCCTGTGTTTGTTCCATACATTTTAACATATCACTAATATATTCTGGGCAATGCTGTCCGTCTCCATCCAGCTGAACAACAAACTCATATCCATAATAATTGGCATATTTCATACCGCTGCGTATTGCTCCTGATAGTCCCAGATTGACTGGTAGATCCAGTAGATTTATTCCATGATTAGCGCAAACTTTTCTAGTTGCATCTGTAGACCCATCATTAATCACCACATAATCATATTGTGGATAACTCGCAGTAATCTCCTCGACCACGTTTACTATATTGTCCTGCTCGTTATACGCAGGGATGATAATAAGCGGATTTTGTGTCTGCATCTTTTGCCCCTCTACAATCAAAAATCTCTTTCAATAGATATGCCTATCTTACCATATTGTAACAACAAACTCAACCTAATTATTTATCCTGAGATTATCACTCCCTCTCTCACTCCGCCGGATTCACATGCACCATGATATGCTTCACCTTGGCGAACTCCCCCTCGATGGAGTCATGTACGCGCTCCGCGATACCATGCGCTTCGCGCAGGGTGTCGTCCCCGTTTGTGCGGATCTCGATGTCCACGTAGATCTTATTGCCAAATACCCTGGTGCGGAGCAGATCGACCCCCAGCACGCCTTCCTGCGCCAGCGCACAGCTTTTTAGTCTGTTTTCCATCTCATCATCACACGCTTTATCGACCATCTTGTCGATGGCATCTTTGAAAATGTCATATGCGGCTTTCGCGATAAAGAAGCAGATGCACAGGCTCGCGGCTGCGTCGCATACGGGGTATCCAAGTCTTGCCCCCGCAATGCCGACCAGCGCTCCTATCGATGAGAGCGCGTCCGAGCGGTGATGCCAGGCATCTGCCATCAGTGCGCTGGAATCGATCTTCTTTGCGCCCATTCTGGTATACCAGTACATGCCTTCCTTCACTGCGATCGAGATGATCGCTGCCAGAAGCGCCATCGCTCCGGGAACTTCCAGGTTTGTGTAGTCTCCCGACAGGATCTTGACAGCTGCGCCGTAACCGATTCCCAGCCCTGTCACTGCCAGTATCGTTGACAGTACGATCGCTGCCACACATTCCATCCGCTCATGACCGTATGGATGTTCTCTGTCCGATTTTCTGCTGGATATCCTGATACCGATAATGACCACAATGGTGCTGAACACGTCGGACGCAGAGTGTACGGCGTCGCTGATCATGGCTCCGGAATGGGCAAAAATGCCGGTAAAAAGTTTGAATACAGACAGTATTACATTTGCCACAATGCTCACAAAGGAAACTTTCATCGCCACTTTCTCAAAATCGTTCATAAAATACCGCCTTTCTAAAGAATCAGTTTTGCTGACTTCTCTATGGCATCTGCAGTTAGGATATACTGATTTCTGAAAATTATAAATTTGTGGGAGTTTTAAATATGACTTTATGAAATGTGTAAAGAAAACACCCACGTATCAGTATTAGCAGCTACTGTCCCGCGGATGTAAATCCACTGTCGCATCGCGACCCGGCTCCAAGGGCGTTGCCCCGGCCTGCTCAGTTTGTACTGTAGATTTGTATGCAGTGCAAAGAGTGTGTTTAAACTATTATATGATTCTGCTATCGTCTTGTTGCATTTTTATTACTATATCATATATTTTTACCTGTTTCAAGCAATTTCAGGACGACTTCTATATCTAGAACGGTTCCGATGCATCAAATTTAAAAATGCACCAGCGCCTCTGTCTGATGCATTTTTACTCCCTTATCCCATTCGCCTGCTTCTGCAGGCGCTTCGATCAGGATCGTGACTGTATAATGTCGTGGTCCTCTAGCAGCTTCTCGATCACAGTTCCCTTGATCGCTCTCAGCAGCGGCAGTTTCAGTGCGTTGAGGGGACCCGGCAGTTCGATGTCAAGCGGGGACTTGCCATCCATCAGCTTGACCGTGCTGTCGAGGAGCTCTCGGATATCGTACACACTGCCCCATACCTCCGGCACTCCGCGGTCTACCCCGAGAAGACCATATACCGCCTCCATCGCTGTCCTCACAGAGTACTCTGTCGTAAAGATGGTATCTCTGGGTGTCTCTGCAAACTGCCCGAGGAATGCAAAGTTGACACAGCCGTCGGGGATGACATCCGGTCTGTCCCCCTTTCTCCTGGGCATGAAAAACGCCGTGATGTATGGCATCATCGTAGGAACTGTCACAACCTCATCCTTTGCGAGCGCAGGAATGTCCTCCGCCGGGATCCCAAGGTGATACAGCCATTCCTGCGTGATCTCCTCACCGGTACATTCCTTCATCGGCTTCTTCACATAGTCGCCTTCCACATCCGTGAAGAGGCTGTATACCCAGATGCAGACCTCGTCCTTTTTCTGTTCTTTGAACTGTCCTTGTCTGTTGATGGTCCAGCTTAAGAGCCACTTGGAATCCATGCAGCTCACGATACCTCCGGTGACAACATTTCCTGTGCGCGGGTCACGCCTGCAGATCTTCTGGATCTGGTCAATGATCTGCTGATTCGATGTCGTCACGGTAGCAGACTCCCAATTTGTCTTTGCGACATCAGAGCAGAATTTCTCGGGGTGTCCAAACGATGCATCCTGCGCTGCGATATTTTTCCACAGGCTCCAGCATCCGCTTGTTCTGACTTCCGCGTTGCCGACGGGCGCATGTGTGTGATCACCGTAGATCGTTCCTTCCGTGCAGCTTCCGTTTGTGACAAATACCAGGTCAGTCTCGGTGAGCGGGATCGTCTTCTCCTCACCGTCCACCTTACACTCGATCGCCTTTGCGATCTTTTTGCCATCGTCCGTCTTCTCGAAGATCACATTTGTGACTTCTGTCTTGTACTGGAATGTGACACCCGCCGCCTCAAGGTACTTGATCATCGGCAGGATCAATGACTCGTACTGATTGTACTTCGTGAATTTCAGTGCGCTAAAGTCTGGCAGTCCACCGATGTGATGGATAAATCTCTGGAAATAGAGCTTCATCTCCAGCGCGCTGTGCCAGTTCTCAAATGCAAACATCGTTCTCCAATATAACCAGAATGTTGAGTTGAATACCTCCTCGTCAAACACGTCCTCGATGGTCTTGTCATACAGATCCTCGTCCTTTGTCATAAACAGCTTCATGATCTCCATACAGCCCTTCTGGCTCAGATTGAACTTTCCGTCTGTATGTGCGTCCTCGCCCTGCTTTACTGTCGCGCGGCAGAGCGAATAGTTTGGATCCTTCTTGTTCAGCCAGTAATACTCATCCAGAACGGACACGCCAGGCGTCTCTATGGAAGGGATGCTTCGGAACAGATCCCACAGACACTCAAAATGATTCTCCATCTCCCTGCCGCCGCGCATCACATAGCCTCTGGACGGATCATAGATCCCGTCGCAGGCACCGCCGGGCAGGTCCATCGTCTCCAGCACATGAATGTGCTCGCCCTTCATCTGTCCGTCCCTCACCAGGAAGCACGCCGCCGCAAGTGCTCCCAGTCCGCTGCCTACGATGTACGCCGATTTATCGTCGACGCCCTCCGGCTTTAAAGGGCGGGCAAAAGCTTCATAGTTACCATTACTGTAGTATATTCCCTTGCTGTTCTTCTCGAATCGCCCGCGCTCTGTGTTTCGAAAGCTGCTCACCCTCCTGGCAACCTCCTTTTTGTGCGCCGCCTTCTTGTTTTTTGCCACAACTGCTGTCGCGCCTGCTGCGACTGCCGCCGCCGCTGCAACCCCTAATTTTACATGATTCTTGTTAGCCATTTTTTTCTCCTTTCCATATGAAATCCTTTGATTTCTTCCCTTAAGAACCGTTCACAAATTGCTCGTCTCTGTTGTGTGTACTCTGCTGACAGTTCCTTGTTTCCGTTTGATGAAGTTAGTATGTCACAAAAATGACCAATAGTCAATTATTTTGTTGTTTTATTAATTCTTTTTTCAGAAATTGCGTCCTCATGGTCCAACAAGACTGTTTTTGGTTCGTTTTGCAGAAGAACAGTCTCTTCGCTTTCTGTAAAAACTGATGGCTTACCGCTTATCTTCTCAGGAGACCTCCTCATTTTTTCTGTCAACGGCCGATCTGCAGCGGCTGTTCTTCCTGTCTCTGTTTTTCTTTTTTTGTGCACAAAATGATTTCCTGACACCATGCGCCAGCATCTGGGTATATCCAGCGCAAAAAATATCACGACTGCCGCCGCCAAAACTGCCCCCGATATCGAAAACAGTATATATGATACATGCATCATGTTCTCAGTACTCAGACTTACACTCATACCTGCCTCCAGCCTCATTTTTATAAGTTGACCGTACCATTTTATAAGCGCCCCCTATGATCCATCGGATCTCCTCGATCTCGTGCTGCGTGGCGCTTGTCGCCCCCTGTTCCATCCGCTCCATGTCCTTCTCTATTTTGTCCAACATGGACAATATCTCAGTCTCCGCAATGCCATCTTCCATAAAATACCTTGTGTACTCCACGATCCTTGTCGCGATCTCGCGGTAGATCCTCAGGGTAAGGATCTCCCTGTCGGGATCTGTATCATTGATGGCTTTCAATTCGGTCAGGTTCCTCCAGTACGAACCGTACATCCCGGCATCCGATCCGTCAATCCGGCTGGCTATGATCTTCTTATAAAAAGTGCCAAGTTCCACATACAGTTTGCACCGCCTGTACTCTGCCGCCCTGGAGCCGGTGTCCTCATAATGATCCAGCGCCGCCTCAAACCAGCTGACTGCCCGCGCCTGACGGTTTTCCTCGTGCTCATAATAATACCAGTACGCATTTCCCATCTCATAGCAGAAATCCGCATATCCACTCTCATTATTTCTCTGAAATTCCTGCAGACAGCGGCGTTCCCCGATACTCAGTCTCAGAAACAGCTCCTCCTCGGCATCGCTGAACACACCGTCCTCAACTGCCCTTGCGCAAAATCCATGGTACGCTTCCGCTCTGCTCCCGTCGACAGCCGCAGCCTGCAGATACAGTTTACATGCATCCACATCAACGGAAGATATCTCCGCCATACGGATCAGTTCATAATATTCGTTTCTCTGTTTTCTCCCCGCTGCCTCCGAAAATCCCATCCCACTGACTGCGCAGATCACAGAGAGCCCCACAGCCGCGGCAAACACTCTCAATCTGGTGCGGTACCTGCACTGTGCCTGCACCTCGAGATCCATATAATGTTCCAGATCATACCGCAATTCCCTGACTGTCTGGTAGCGGTCATCCGGATTTTTGTGCGTGCACTTCTGTATAATGCACTCCAGCCCCGTGGAGAGTCCGGGATTCCACCTGGTGATCGGGTAGATTTCGTATGGCGGTTCTGCAGGGTTATGTCCTGTGACCAGATGGTACATAGTTGTGCCCAGACTGTATATGTCCGTTCGTGCATCCGTCTGCCCCATACCGCCAAACTGTTCCGGAGCAGCATAGCCATTTGTTCCGAGACAGCATGTATCTGTCGCATTTTTCTCCTTGAACTCCCGCGCCGTTCCAAAATCGATCAAGACGACGCTTCCGTCCGATTTGAGCATGATATTGGAAGGCTTCATATCCCGATAGATGATCGGTGATCGCCTCGTGTGAAGATAGTCCAACACATCACACAGCTGCAGCGCCCAGTCTGCCACTTTTTCCTGCGGCTGTGCGCCCTCGTCATTCAGAAGCCTCTCTAAGGTGTTCCCTTCAATATAATCCATAACAATTAGGAAATTTTCATCAGAATCGATGACATCTATGATACTTGGTAGATTTGGATGTTTTAGTTTTTTCAGCAGGTCTGTCTCCATGATCAGACTCCGCCTCAGCAGGTTGAAATCCCTGTCCAGGGATTTCCGCACCTCCTT
>CAJUQU010000238.1 GCA_910588595.1 uncultured Lachnospiraceae bacterium
GCACTTAGGTAAACAAGTTATGGTAAGAAACTATATCGGAAACTAAGAGGGCAGCAATGGATTGTAAAGAGGCACAGCGCTGTATTCCATCATTTCTGAAGGACGCTTTGGACAGGGATACAGAGTTTCGATTGGTAGAGCACATAATCTCCTGCAGTGAATGCATGGAGGAGCTGACAGTGGAATATCTTTTGACAGAAGGTATTAGCAGACTGGAGAATGCCGAGGATATTGATGTGCAGAGTGAACTGGATGACAGGCTGAATCGTACCATTACCCGCAGGAAGGTATACAAACAGCTGAAAGCCGGTCTTTTTTTAGTTGGTTCTCTAATATTCTTTATACTGATACTAGGAGGAGTTTAGGACGTAATGAGCAGGATTGTTTTGATGGATGGCTATAGTATATTGAGAAAGGCGTACTACAGTGTACCGGTTAGGACGGATCTGACAGGATCCCACACGAATGCAGTCGCTGGTTTTTTGAATATACTGCTCAAAATAACAGAAAAAGAAAAGCCAGAATATCTGAGTGTGCTCTTTGGTGCAGAGGAGAGCACAGAAAAGATGTCAGAGGGACTTCGAGGACAGATTTCTTTATTGAAAGAAGTACTGTCCGCTATGAAGATCCATATGCTTGAAAGGGAGGAAGCTGCGTCAGATGATCTGATTGGGACTGTTGCAGGGCATTTGCAGAAAGATATAGTGGTGGTTTCGGGGGAGCGTGATCTCCTGCAGCTTGCTTCTGAAAGGATCAGACTGTGTATATTGGAAACCGGCGATGGACAGTCGGTATTGAAAGATTACACTGCATCTGATGTGGAAGCGGCGTACAAGATCACTCCTGCACAGCTTGCGGCGTTAAAGATCCTGATTAAAGTCGTAAAGATCGGAGAACGAACGGCATGTGACTTGATGGACACATATGGTTCGATCGAAAATATATATACACATCTCGAGGAATTGCCTCAGAAGAGTATACGGGAAAAAATGGCGGATAAAAAGGCGGATGCCGAGTCCTGCAAAGATTTGTATGTGATCGATACGGATGCGCGCATTGATTTTCCGGAGCATTTGATGAAAGAGATGAAATTGGAATCGGAAGGTTCTGTCAGTTTCACACCGGAGGCAGACGCGAAATTGAAGAAGCTTTCCCTGGGCAGTTTTTTTGAACAGCCGGCACAGGCGGGCAGGAAGCCAATGATCGATATCGACAAGGATATCAAAGTTATCACAGTCAGGACGGCAGAGGACGTTCAGACGGTATTTGACACGGCAGCGAAAGCCGGAAGTGCAGCAGTCAGGCTGGTCCATATCCGTGCCAAGGGTGCCGGAGAGCTGGGGGCACATGCAGATGGGCAGATGTATCTGCAGATGGATGCTGAGGAGGAAGTGTTTGGGTGTATTCTGTGTGGCGGATCTTCGGACGAGACAAACATCCATTATATAGAAAGCGGCAGTGCAATATCGGAGTCTTTCCTCAAGCAACAGATTGAAAAGCTGTTGTTGTCCGGGAAGATGTCCGTATCTGTGTTCGATGTGAAAAATGACTATGGAGATATGATCTCTGAGAAAAATGACAGAAATATTTCATCAGATGTCCTTACAAGACAGCTTGTTGATTGCAAAATTGCAGCATATCTGATCAATCCGCTGAAAAATGATTACGAGATAGCCGATATTGCGGACGAGTATCTCAATATAAAGGTTCAGAAATGGTCTGACCTGTTTGGAAAATCGGATCTGAACTCCATATATCGGGGCAGGAAGGATGAATGTCTGTCCTATCTTGCCAAGGAAGCATATGTTTTATATAAGGCAGGACCACTGTTGGAGAAGGCACTGGCACAGAACAACATGGCCAGACTTTTCCGGGAACTGGAAATGCCGTTGACCTATGTACTGTTTGACATGGAGCGGGAGGGCATTCTGGTGAAACCCGAGGAGCTGAAAGCTTACGGGGAAGCGCTGGGCGGCCGGATCGGAGAGCTTGAACAGTCGATTCACACAGCGGCAGGGGAATGTTTTAATATTAATTCTCCCAAACAGCTGGGTGAGATCCTGTTCGAGAAGATGAAACTTCCCGGCGGGAAAAAGACAAAGACAGGCTATTCCACAGCGGCAGATGTACTTGATAAGCTTGCGCCGGAGTATCCTATCGTCAAAGATATTCTGGAGTACCGGGGACTCACGAAACTCAAGTCGACCTATGCGGACGGACTTGCGGCATACATTGAAGACGACAACAAGATCCACACAAACTTCAACCAGACGATCACAGCGACGGGAAGACTCAGCTCTACAGAGCCAAACCTCCAGAACATTCCGATGCGCATGGAGCTTGGCAGGCGGATCCGGAAAGTGTTCATACCCCAGGAGGGATGCATCTTCATGGACGCAGATTACTCACAGATCGAGCTCAGGGTGCTGGCGCATATGTCTGATGACAGACAACTGATCGAAGCCTACAAAATGGACGAGGATATCCACAGGATCACCGCATCAAAGGTCTTTCACACGCCGTTTGAGGATGTCACAGACCTGCAGCGGCGCAATGCCAAGGCGGTCAACTTTGGGATCGTATATGGAATCAGCTCGTTTGGTTTGAGTCAGGATCTGAGCATAACGCCCAAGGAGGCGAAGGTCTACATCGATGAGTATTTTAAGACATATCCGGGAATCAAGAAATTTCTGGACAAGACAGTGGATGACGCCAAGGACAGAGGGTATTGCGAGACCATGTTTGGCAGGCGCAGACCTGTTCCGGAATTGAGATCGACCAACTTTAACCAGCGCTCGTTCGGTGAGCGTGTCGCCATGAATTCACCGATACAGGGAACGGCGGCAGACATCATCAAGTACGCGATGGTCCATGTGTACGACGCGCTGAAGGCGAAGGGCTTGAAGTCAAAGCTGATCCTGCAGATACATGACGAACTTCTGATCGAGACCAGGAACGATGAGGTGGAGGAAGTGCGCGAAGTGCTGTCGCGTGAGATGCAGAATGCGTGTGAGCTGGCAGTGAAGCTTGAGATCGACCTTCACACCGGCACGGACTGGTATGAGGCGAAATAAGTGGGAACAATATGAAGATAATAGGGATCACCGGCGGCGTCGGCGCCGGGAAGACAAAAGTACTTTCTTATATAGAAATGAATTACAGGTGCAGGATCATAAGAGCTGATGAGGCTGCACATCTGCTGTATGAACCCGGACAGGAATGTTACAGGAAGCTTGTCGGGCTTTTGGGACAGCGGATATTACAAGCAGACGGTACGATCGACAAGGCAAAGATGGCGGGTGTCATCTTTCAGGATCAGAAGCTGTTAGAGGGTGTCAATAAGATCGTTCACCCTGCAGTGAAAAAGTATATTCTGGAGCAGATCGCGCATGAGAGGGCAAAGGGCGAAGCAGAGTACTTTTTTATCGAGGCTGCGCTGCTGATCGAAGAGCAGTATGACAAAATAGCAGATGAGTTGTGGTATATTCATTCTGACGTGGCAGTGCGGGAGCGGCGGCTTGCCGAGAGCAGACATTACAGCGCGCAAAAGATTGCTGATATTATGAGAGGGCAGCTGAGTGAAGCTGAATTTCGAAAGCACTGTAAAGTAGTGATATCGAACAATGGTGATCTGGAAGAGACATACGAGCAGATCAGAAATGTACTTTAATCTGCTTTAATGTACATTATGAGGTGATCGGCAGGTGCTTTTCACAGATTTTGACAGGCTATCAATAAATAATGGGGGATAGGAGTATGAATGAGACAAAAGTGAATGGAGAAGAACTGGTATTCGGACTTGATATCGGTACGAGAAGCATGGTGGGTACTGTGGGATATAGGCAGGGAGAAAGATTTGTTGTGACTGCGCAGGAGATCCGGGCGCATCAGACGCGCGCCATGCTTGACGGGCAGATCCATGACATCAACAGGGTGGCAGCAGCTATCGCTGATATCAGGCAGGCACTGCAGGACAAAACGGGCATTAAGCTGGATGAAGTGTGTATCGCGGCAGCCGGGCGTGTGCTGAAAACGATGAACGTTCATGCGGATATGGATCTGGACAAAGAGCGCAATGTCACCAAGGAGGATATGAGCAATCTCATCTCACTGGGAATAGAGCAGGCATTCGAAGAGTTTCAGGAAAAGAATGATACCAACATGCATTTCTACTGTGTGGGATATTCCGTAGTGAGATATTTCCTGAACGGAATGTGGATGGGACAGCCGGAGCACCACAAGGCAAAGACGATCGGTGCCGATATCATCGCGACTTTTTTGCCTGATGATGTCGTGGACGGATTGTACAGTGCGGTGGAGCTTGCCGGATTGAGGGTAGCGAACCTCACACTGGAGCCGATCGCGGCGATCCGAGTCGCGATTCCGGAAAAATTCAGGCTTCTGAATATCGCGATGATCGATGTGGGAGCAGGTACATCGGATATCTCGATCACGGATGACGGCAGTGTGACGGCGTTTGGCATGATCCCCTGCGCAGGTGACACACTGACAGAGCTTCTGGCAAAGACATGTCTGATCGATTTTACCACGGCGGAGATGATCAAGACAGCGGCGGCAACGCAGGAGGAGATCATCTATGAGGATATCATGGGTGCAGAACAGATGATCACTGCCAAGGAAGTGATCGCGATCTGCCAGCCCGAGATCGAGCGGATGTCAAAGCTTGCAGCCAGCGCGATCAAGGAATTAAATGGAGGCAATTCGCCGAGTGCGGTGTTTATTGTCGGCGGCGGCGGTAAGATCAAAGGGTTTGGTGAACTGGTTGCCGCGGAGCTTGGACTTGACCCGAAGAGAGTGGCGCTTCGCGGTGAGGAGATCATGAGGGATGTTGATTTCCCGGATGGAGCGCTGAAAGATTCAACGATCATCACACCGATCGGTATCTGTCTCACTTACTATGAACAGTACAATAATTTTATCTATATAACATTTAACGGAAACAGGATCAAGCTGTACGATAACAATAAGCTGACTGTTACTGACGCGGCAATGCAGGCTGATTTTACCCGGGACGGACTTTTCCCGAGACGCGGTGAAGAGCTGCACTACACAGTCAACGGCAAAAACCGTGTCACCAAGGGTGAGTACGGTGAGAGCGCACATGTGTACGTGAACGGTGAGGAAGTGAGCCTCAGCCACAATATTAAAGCAAATGATGTCATCATACTTGAGGAATCGACGCTCGGGACACCGGCACAGGAGAAGATCGCAGATCTGATCGACTATAACGGTAAGATCGTTGTGCGTTTCAAAGGGGATGAGATGCCGCTTCCAAAACCAGTCAAGGTGAACGGGACTGCAGTGACAGAGGAGTATCTGATCCAGAACGGAGATGAGATCGTTGTTTCTTCCACTTATACATATGATGAATTTTTTGAGTATATGGGGCTGTCGCCAGAGGATATGATTCTGTTCATCAATGGAGTGCGTGCTGATGACACGATGGAGGTCTGCGCATCGGATGAGCTCGAATTCAAGAACAGGAAAGAGTATGAACTGAAAGAAATCTATAAAGAATCAAACATTGAACCGCGCAGCAAGAAGCGCAGGGAGGCAAGGAAGGAAGAAAAAGAGAAAGAAGAAAAAGAGAAGGCAAAGACTGAGGGAGAGAAAGGATCAGAGGAAGTCACGACTGCCGAAGCGGAGGGTGCAGGGACAGACAAGGAAGAAGTGAACGCGGAAACGGAAATCCAGGCAAAAGAGACAGGATCTGAAGTGGAGGACAAGACGCAGGAGCCAAAAGCAGATGCGAAGATCAGTGAAGATACAAGTGCCCAGACTGGATCCGAGCCTGAGAACAAAGGCGAAGCCGTGTCCGAAAGCGACACTGCAGGGAGTGCCGTGCCGGAAAAGGAAACAGAGGAGGCGCAGCCAGAACCTGAGGAAACCAAAGTCAGAGCAGAGGAAGCAAAAGAAGAGCCCGCGAAGGAGCCAGAAATAAAGGCAGCTCAAGCTGTAAATACCGAAAGATCCAGGGAGGAACCCAGACAGGAACAGATGCAGAGCACCGCGAAGACAGAAAAGGCAGAAGCCCGTGAGGAGAAGAAACCAGCTGCAGCAAAAGAGGAGCCACCTGTGGATTCCGGCAAAAAGATCATTGTAATAGTCAACCAGAAGCCGATCGTCATGCGCGGCAAGGAGAGCTATATGTTCGTCGATATTTTTGACTATATCGATTTTGACACCAGAAGGATGCAGGGCTCCGGGATCGCTACCCTCGTGAACGGAAAGGATGCGCAATACACACAGGAGCTTTTCAACGGGGACAAGATCGAGGTATATTGGAAATAAAGGAATAGGAAAATAAGGAAACAGAGGAATAATCAGATGAGAATGTGCAGTATAGCCAGCGGAAGCAGCGGCAATTGTATCTATATCGGCACAGATGCCACACACCTTCTAGTGGATGTAGGGATCAGCTGCAAGCGGACAGTGGAAGGACTGGGGCAGCTGGGACTTACGGGAAAAGATATCGACGGGATACTGATCACCCATGAACACTCAGACCATATCAATGGTCTGGGTGTGA
>CAJUQU010000239.1 GCA_910588595.1 uncultured Lachnospiraceae bacterium
ATATTAATATTTAACCTGTTTGAAAGTACTTCTTGTTATAGGTGTATCACAATTTATGTCAGATATTACCCCTTTTATACATATCAGACAAAGAACAACGTTACTGACCGGTAAAAATCCAATCAAGTAAGGGAATGACCTTCTTCCCTACTCGCGCGCCGGGCACCCGTCAGCTTTTGCTGATATTCTTCCTCTGGGCGCCCATGTGCATAAAAATAGAACAGCATTCCGTCAGAACACTGTTCTACACAACAATTGTCTTTTACTATTATTTCACAACTCTTACACGGAACACCCCATCAATGCCCCGCAGCTGCTCAATAATCTTGTCGTCAGCAGATTTCTCAATATCCATCAGCGTGTAAGCGTACTCACCCCTTGACTTATTCGTCATGTCACTGATATTAATACCTGCTGCACCAAAGGCTGCAGTAAACTGTGTGATCATGTTGGCAATATTTTTGTGGAGGATCGCTACCCTGCCGACATTGCTGCATACCCCCATATCACATGCAGGATAGTTCACACTGTTTCTGATATTGCCATTTTCAAGATAATCTTTAAGCTCATCTACCGCCATAACCGCACAGTTATCTTCAGATTCCTCTGTGGAAGCGCCAAGATGTGGTATCACGATACAGTTTTTCTGACCCGCTGTCGTCGGATTCGGGAAGTCCGATACATATTTTCTGACTTTTCCAGACTCAAGTGCTGCAACCATGTCTTTTTCATTTACAAGAAGGTCTCTTGCAAAGTTCAACACAACTACACCCTGCTTCATCTTTGCAATGGCAGCAGCATTGAGCTTTCCCTTTGTAGCATCCATAAGAGGTACATGGATCGTCACAAAATCACATTCCGCATAAATATCATCGACATTGATGACATGTTTAACCTCGCGTGAAAGTTTTAATGCCGCATCAACTGACAGATACGGATCATATCCATAGACGTCCATTCCCAGCGCTACAGCTGCATTTGCCACCTTGATCCCAATCGCGCCAAGCCCAATGATACCAAGTTTTTTACCCTGTATCTCCGTACCTGCAAAGTTCTTCTTCTCCTTCTCAGCATCCTTGGCGATCGTCTCCACACCTGCGTTGGCTTTCACCCAGTCAATGCCTCCGATCACATCTCTTGACGCCAGAAGCATCCCTGCGATCACAAGCTCCTTGACACCGTTTGCATTTGCCCCCGGTGTATTGAATACAACGATTCCCTTCTCTGCACACTTGTCAAGTGGGATATTGTTCACGCCAGCCCCGGCTCTCGCAACTGCCAGAAGTGTCTCCGGAAGTTCCATCTCATGCATGGACGCACTTCTGACCAGCACTCCCTCTGCCTTGGCAATGTCATCTGTTGTCTGGTAGTTCTCTGTAAATCTCGATAAACCTATATCGGAGATAGGATTAAGACATTTGTACTGATACATTATAAGTTTGCCTCCTCAAATTTCTTCATAAAATCTACAAGCTTTTCCACGCCTTCGATCGGCATAGCGTTGTAGATACTCGCACGCATACCGCCTACTGACCGGTGTCCTTTCAGATTCTCAAATCCTGCTTCCTTTGCCTCTTTGACAAATTTTGCGTCCAGATCTTCGCTGCCTGTCACAAAAGGCACATTCATCAGAGAGCGGTCCTCCGCTCTTACTGTTCCCTTGAAGAGCTTGCTCCCATCGAGGAAATCATACAGGATCTTCGCTTTCTTCTCATTGTACTCCTTCATCTTCTCAAGCCCGCCCATCTTCTTGAGCCACTTGAACACTTTGCCGCAGATATAGATACCGTACGCAGGCGGTGTATTGTACAGGGAATCATTGTCCGCATGTGTCTTGTACTTCAGCATGGTCGGTGTTCCCGGAAGTACATCGTCCGTGATCAGGTCTTCTCTGATGATCACAATGACAACACCTGCTGGTCCGATATTTTTCTGTACACCGCCGTAGATCACGCCATACTTTGTGACATCTACAGGCTCCGACAGGAAACATGAGGATACATCCGCCACAAGTGTCTTTCCCTTTGTGTTTGGCAGAGCCTTGAACTTTGTACCATATATGGTATTGTTCTCACAGATATACACGTAGTCAGCATCCTCAGAAATCGGCAGATCTGAGCAGTCTGGTATGTAAGAGAATGTCTGATCCTCACTGGACGCGATCTTATTTGCCTTGCCGTACAGACATGCCTCCTGATATGCTTTCTTAGCCCACTGCCCTGTAACGATATAGTCGGCAACGCCATTTCTCATCAGATTCATAGGGATCATGGCAAACTGCTGGCTTGCTCCACCCTGCAAAAACAGAACCTTGTAATTGTCAGGAATATTCATCAGATCCCTCAGATCTGCCTCTGCTTCCTTGATGATCGTATCATAAGCTTTGGAGCGATGACTCATCTCCATGACTGACATGCCAGTTCCTCTATAATCTAACATCTCATCTGCAGCTTCTTTAAGGACTTCTTCAGGTAAAACTGCGGGACCTGCTGAAAAGTTGTACACTCTGGACATTTTTACTCCTCCTGATTTTCTTTTTGAAGTGATTACACAATAGATTTATATAAACAACATTAATTAATGCTGATTTTTTTATTTCTGTTATTTTGATCTGTGCATTTCAATAAAACATGATGACCGGTGTCCCCAGTTCAACCATATCGTACAATTCCGTCATGATCTCGATCGGTGTGTTGATACAGCCGTGAGAACCGTTTGTCTTGTAGATCTCCTCTCCAAATTCCTTGCGCCATGTGGCATCGTGGATACCAATATGGCCATCCACTGCCATCCAGTATTTTACAGGAGTAGCGTAATCGGCACCCCGAAGCACCCTGTTTTTTTGTTTGAAGTAAACAAAACAGACCTTGGCAGGTGTTCCCCACCTTCGCGATGTGTTTCCAGTGACAACCGGTGTGTCGATCATAAGTTCTCCATCTACATAATAATACATATGCTGGACGCCCATGTCCACTTCTATATAAGTATCCCCAATATCATCCGAACCTTTTTCCCAAGCTTCGGAAGTGTACTGAGGGATTCGTGTACCACTCGCCTTCTCACGGAACGCATGTAACAGAAACTCATATTCTGCCTTCTCATCTAGCTCATTGCCATACCCGCCGCCGGCTACTGTCACAATATCACCTCTGGTCGCCTGAAATCTGCGCTCTATTCCAACTGTATTATAAGTCGCAGACAAATATGCCACATACTCTGCGATCATCGTCTCATCAAGCACTGGAATATTGTTTGCATCAAACACGATATTTCCTTCCTCATCCAGCAAGATCCAGTCTGCGACGACATTCGCATCAATCACTTCCCTGCGATCACCAAACTGATAAGTCATATGAAAACTCTGAAATTCACGGATACCTTCCCACTTTGCCAGTGTTTCCTTCATCTCATCTGTGTATGGGATATTTTGATAACAGATCTCTTTGTCTGCTCCCGTCGACAAGTCGATCAAAGTGGTCTGAAACGGTTTTCCGTTCATGTTTGTCAAATGATCAACAATCTTTTCACCTAGCAAGTTCACTGCATTTTCCCTGGAAAATAAATCCCTTGTTTCATCGACCAAAATATATCCTGCCGTGGCACTCCTCACAATGGAGACCGTACTCTCATCACGGTGCAACAGATCATCGTTGAGCCACTCTGTATCCTCCAGTCTTGCAGTCATGACAGCCATATCACAGTTATACGTGGGATAAACTGTATTATTGCGGCAGAGGGGGATGATGGGCGGTCCCCACTTCAACTCGTAATCCAACCAATCGTCCAGCCATTGAAACGGTCGGATCTTGCACGCTTCCATACATTTGGCAACAGCTGGCTGATAGGAAACCGTGATCCCATACTCATCAAGCGGTATTTCATGTACTTCACCGTCCAGCATGCGCACCGCAATTCTGTCGCTGTGCAGATCATAAGAATCATTTAGAATTTCTGTGACATCTTCGACAGTCATACCAGTGCAATAGACTCCATTGATCGTCACCAGGATAGGAAAAACATGTTGATAATATTGATCCAGTGCGATGACAGCACCAATGCCAAGCACTGCCAGCACACCGATCACACGCAGCAGGCCAATAAAAAATTTTCTCATATCACTGCCGCTGTTTCAGATCCTCCGCATCAAATGCCTCACTGATCGCTGCACCTGCCGGAACCATCGGAAATACTTTGTCATCCTCCTCAATGATGCACTCGATCACAACAGGTTTTTGAAGCGAGATAGCCTTCTCGATCGCTGGTCCTACTTCCTCGCGCTTTGTGACACGCATCGCCTCACAGCCAAGACCCTCAGAAACTTTTACAAAATCGACCTTATCGGTCAATACTGTCTGCGAATATCTCTTTTCATAGAAAAGCGTCTGCCACTGTCTGACCATGCCCAGCACATGGTTATTGATCACAATCTGTATGATCGGAATATTGTAGCGGCTTGCAGTTGCGAGCTCATTCATATTCATGCGAAAACATCCATCACCGGCAATGTTCACGCAGATTTTGTCAGGCATACCTGCTTTTGCACCAATGCAGGCACCAAGCCCATATCCCATCGTGCCAAGCCCGCCGGAAGAAAGGAATGTCCGGGGTTCTGTATACTGATAATACTGTGCCGCCCACATCTGATGCTGTCCGACATCTGTAGATACGATCGCCTTCCCCTCTGTCACCCGGTCAAGTTCCTCGATAATATACGGACAGGTCAGTTTGTCAGATTCATATTTCAATGGATACGCTTCCTTGAACGCTTTGATCTGTGCGATCCACTCGTCATGCTCCTGCTGTTCCAGCTTACTGTTGATCTCCTTTAGGACAGTCTTCAGATCCCCTATGATCGATGCGTCTGTCTTGATATTCTTGTTGATCTCTGCCGCGTCGATATCAATTTGCAGGATCTTTGCATTTTCTGCAAATTTTTTAGGATTCCCGACAACCCGGTCTGAGAATCTCGCACCCAGTGCGATCAGCAGATCACACTGACTGACACCGTAATTGGATGTCTTCGTGCCATGCATGCCGATCATGCCTGTATAAAATATGCTTTTGCCATCAAAAGCACCTTTTGCCATGAGCGTATCACATACCGGCGCCTGTATTTTATTGGCAAATTCCTTGACTTCCCTTGAAGCGTTTGAAATGATCGCACCTCCGCCAAGATAAATATATGGTTTTTTAGCGTTCTTGATCATATCAAGGGCAGTGTCAATATCTTTTTCCGTGTATGAGTTGGTGATAACCGGAGGCTCCGGCTTCATAGGAACAAACTCACACTTGTTTGCCGTAGCGTCCTTTGTGATATCGACCAGCACCGGTCCAGGTCTCCCCGATCTTGCAATCTTAAATGCTTTTCTGATCGTATCTGCAAGTTTCGTTACATCCTTCACGATAAATCCATGTTTTGTGATCGGCATAGTCACACCTGCAATGTCAACCTCCTGAAAGGAGTCTTTACCCAGCAGGGGCAGTGTAACATTTGCTGTGATCGCGACCATCGGCACAGAATCCATGTACGCTGTAGCGATACCTGTAACCAGATTGGTCGCTCCCGGACCGCTTGTCGCCAGACAGACACCGACTTTACCTGTCGCGCGCGCATAACCGTCCGCAGCGTGGGATGCACCCTGCTCATGAGATGTAAGGATATGTCTGATCTCATCGCTGTGCTTGTATAATTCGTCGTAGATATTTAATATAGAGCCGCCGGGATAGCCAAACACCGTGTCGACACCCTGCTCTTTCAGACATTCAATAACAATTTGTGAACCTGTCAACTGCATCTTAAAAATCTCCTTTGGTCATAGTATTGTTATAGATCATTAATGTAATCTAATCTTCTTAACTTCTGGGGATCTCAAGGATCGCTCCCCTGTTGCCGCTTGTGACGAGCTCGCGGTATCTTGCCAGATAGCCTGTCGTGATCTTGGGTTCTCTCGGCTGCCAGTTCGCGCGTCTCTTTGCCAGCTCCTCGTCTGACACCTTGACATCCAAACTGCACTCTGTAATGTTGATGGAAATGATATCTCCTTCCTCCACAAGTGCGATCGGCCCCCCCACAGCCGCTTCGGGTGACACATGACCGATCGATGCACCGCGCGACGCACCAGAGAAACGTCCATCTGTGATCAGTGCCACCGTGGAGCCAAGTCCCATTCCGGCGATTGCTGAAGTGGGATTAAGCATCTCACGCATACCCGGACCGCCCTTAGGCCCTTCATAGCGGATCACCACAACATCTCCTGCCACGATCCTGCCACCCTTGATCGCCTCGATGGCATCTTCCTCGCACTCAAACACGCGCGCCGGTCCCTCATGGACGAGCATCTCAGGCGCTACCGCAGAGCGCTTTACCACACTTCCATCAGGCGCTAGATTTCCTTTCAATACAGCAAGACCGCCTGTCTTACTGTACGGATTGTCAAGTGGTCGTATAACCTCCGGATTCTTGTTCTGAACCCCCTTAATATTTTCACCGATCGTATTTCCTGTCACTGTCATGCAGTCCTCGTTCAGCAGTCCGAGTGC
>CAJUQU010000240.1 GCA_910588595.1 uncultured Lachnospiraceae bacterium
TCCCCCGCCTGTCAGCGGACAGTTCCTCATATAATATGGTCATCTGCTGCAGAAGCTCAGCGTGTTCGATCCCCTGCAGCTGCATGTAGTAGACGGCATAGCTCTCCTCGAGCTCAAACATGGCATGGATAATGTGCATCAGCCCGACGACGTTTTTCCCGCTGCCCTGCGCCGACTGCCATGCAAAAGACAGCATGGTTCCCATCCCTGCAGAAAACTCCGGATTTTGATCGGGCTTTTCAGATACGTTTCCCCCGGAACTGACAGAGACCATATATTCATTGAAATAGCCTTCCAACTGCTGCGACAACTCCGAAATGTTTCCGCCGCAGTCCTCGAACGCCTCCGCAAAAATCTTATTGCCGCATATGACATACAGCACCAGCTCCGGCGTCACAAGCTCATAATGCCTGTTCTTTGCCAGGACCACCACGGAATTGATAATTTCCGCCACCTCTCTTGTTACCTGCATAACACTCCCCCATTATCAGAATACCCATACTGCAAGTATTCTCCTGAATATGTATTCTCCTGAATGCTTTTTACTCCAGTGTCATCCGAAACGGAAACCCTTCCGCTTTTGCACGAGCCGCCGCCGTCTGTACCTTGGACACGGCAATATCGTACGGATAAGAACCCACCACTGCCTTTCCCACCTCGTGTACCAGCAGCATCAGCCGCTCCGCCTCCATCTCGTCTTTATGAAAAATATCCCTCAGTATATCGACCACAAAGTCCATTGTGGTAAAATCGTCATTATGCATGATCACCTTGTACTGCTTCGGTTCCCGTATCCTGATCCGGGTACTCTCCTTTGTTTCTCCCTGTAGTGCCATCTGATATTACCTCGTAAACTCATACAAAAGATTTTTGTTTTTTGTCAAACTGCGACAAGTCCTGTCCTTTTAGCGCTTTCTCGAGCAGTGTCGGCAAAAGCTCCGGCGCACACGCAAAGCACGGCACGCCGAGCCCCGCAAATTTCTGTGCCATCTGTGTGTCATAGTAGGGTCTGCCGCCGTCTGCGATCGCGAGCAGGCTGACCACTGTCACCCCGGATTCCTTCAGATCTCCGATGCGCCGCAGCAATCCAGCCCGGTTTCCGCCCTCCTCCAGATCGGATATCAGGAAAAACAGCGTCTTAGCCGGATTCTCGATAAACTGCTCGCAGTAGGCAACCGACTTGTTGATATCTGTGCCGCCCCCCAGCTGGAATCCAAACAGCAGGTCGACGGGATCATCACTTTTTTCTGTCAGGTCGACAATGTTCGTGTCAAACGCAACGATCCGTGTCTTGATACTTGCCATGCTCGCTAAAATGCAGCTGATGATCGATGAATAAATGACCGATTCCCCCATCGAACCGCTCTGGTCAATGTCGAGTATGATGGTCCACTTGTTTGCCGCTGTTGTACTCGTCCGGTCAAAAAAATAAAAATGTTCGGGGACGATCGTCCTCAAATCCGGATCATAATGCTTCAAATTGCGGCTGATCGTCATCTTGTAATCCATCGCCGACGCGGACGGGATCGGCGAGTGCTTCCTTTTATTGACCGCAGCGGTCACAGCACGGCGGATATCCTGCTCGAGGAGTTTATTGATCTCCTCCACGATCTTTTTGATAAATTCACGGACACTCTCCTTGGAGCGCTTTGGTATCTGGTCTTTCAGCATCAGTATCGTGGATGCCAGATTGATGTCCGGCTCCATATTCTCCAGCAGTTCCGGCTCAAACAGCAGCTGTTTCAATCCGCAGCGCGTCACCGCGTCATTCTGGATAACTGTCACCAGTTCCTTGTCAAACAATGTCCGCACATCGCCGAGCCATCGGCTGATCTGCGGGTTTGACGGTCCTCTTCCGGCGCCGCCCGCCCCCTGACCGCCAAAGCCGCCCGCTTCTGTCCGGTTATAGATGGAAGCCAGCGCCTGATCCATCAGATCCTGCTCCTGCGTCAGCGCGAGGTCTGTCATTCCCGACAGACGTTTGTCACTCTCCTGTCCCAGGATCAGCCGCCAGCGGC
Organism: uncultured Lachnospiraceae bacterium; assembly: GCA_910588595.1. Taxonomy (GTDB): domain Bacteria; phylum Bacillota; class Clostridia; order Lachnospirales; family Lachnospiraceae; genus COE1. The sequence goes on from CAJUQU010000240.1 coordinate 2,019, forward strand.
TGATCTGTTCTTTCACTTCCATATGAATCCTCCTCAGTTCCACCACGATACGATTTCTTCCGGATCCCACACTTTCATTTCTGCCTCTTTATAATCCTTAGGATTCCGCGTTACAATCCCATCCATTTTCTGCAGTAACGCAACTGAATACTGTACAGAATCCTCAAAATCTTTCCATGGCAGCGCAAGTGCCTTTTGAATCTCATCTTCCGAAATACCCGCTACCGAAACTACTTTTATCAATTTAACAATAAGACTTTTGACTTCTGCCTTATCTCTCAGTGCCTGATTCGCGATATAATATATATCCGTGATCGCAGATGCTGATACATACAACTCAATTTCCTTACGCCGTGCCAAAGTCAGTACACTGGCACAACTCTTGTAAAAAGGTTCTCTTTTTAGAAGCACATCGAGGATAACATTGGTATCAATCAGATATTTCATACTTTTTTAACCTCTCACTTCTGTATTCTTCCAACGTTTTACCCGTATCCGGAATAGAACCAACCAGAGAAGCTACAATCATGTCAACATCTACCTGCTCCGCCGCCTGCTCTTCTTTCCTCTTTTTCTTTTTAGCATCCACTAAAAATTCGATATAGGAAACAACCTTATCATAATCCCCTTCATCCAGATCTTCCAGTAAATAATCTATACTTTTCTGCATATTCTTCCTCATTCCTACATTATTTACAAGTCAAAGTCAAAATCGTCCAGCCCCTCGATCATCTGCTGTGCACTCTCGTCGAGCACGGCGTTCACCGCCTCGCTGACCGCCTGACCGTTCAGACCCAGGATCTCGCCGAGATTTTCCGCGATCTGGTCTTTTTCAGCCGCGGAGAAGTCCGCAAAGGCGCGCCGCAGGAACACCAGGGCACGCTTGAACTCCTCGTCATCCAGCGTGACGAGATAGTCGTTCAGACTCTCCCACAGCGACAACCTTGCGATCAGTGCGTACCTGTTCTTCATCGCAAGCCCCTCAAACCAGCCCGCGCCCAGATCCGCGGGAATGCCCTTGGACAGGCGCCTCGACACCTCCGTGCGCAGCTGCTGCGTGTCCATGCTGCCGCGCTCCAGCAGGATCGCCGCCGCAAAACCCGACAGCTTCGTGTTCAGGTCATCCCGCTCCGAGATATTGTCAAGCACCTTGATCCACTCCGCACTGTCCAGAAAATCGTGCGCCAGCTCTGCGCTGTTGAGCTGCTCCATCGCCGCGGTGATCACCTGGCTCGCCGCATCGTCACACACGCAGGCGGATTCCAGTATCAGACATGCCCTGTAAAACAGCTGCTGCAGTATCGGCTCCAAAGGTTTCGCATCGATCCGGCGGATATTTCCGTACTGGACTACGATCGACAGCCGGTGCGCAGTCTTTGCCAGATCCTCCACCGAGGCAGCGTCCACTGCCATTCGCTGCAGTGCCGCCGTCGCATAACTGACCGCTTTCTCCATGCCGCAGCGGCAGGCGTCCTCTATGACAAGGGCGATGTCCCCCATCTTGTCTGCGCTCTCCACGCGCTCCTTCATGACAAATGAAGCCGCGCCATCGATCGTGTCGCCCCTCAGAGCGGACTCCACCAGCTCGATCTCTGCCTCCGGTGTCCACCGCACCACCCAATGCTCGGACCATGTCGCATTGTCCTGGCTGACCGCCTGCTGCTGTGCAAAGCCCACCTGGATCACGCGGAGCCGATGCAGGAAAAACGATCGGTGCAGATCGATAAACGCCGACTTTTCCGAGCTGACGCGCCTGTTCTCGCGCAGATCGAGCATCAGATCCTGCGCCGTGATATCGCGGTACTTCTCAAGTTTCAAATCCTTTAACTGTCTGTAAAAATCCTCCTGGATGCTGGTGCGGCTCACCCCGTCGGGCAGCGCCCCGATCGCTGTCCCGATCTCCGTGTCCGCAGTCGCAAGGATAATGTTTGACACACTCCCCTCGCCGAGGCAGGTCTCCGCCGCATCGCGCAGGTCGCGAAGCGAAGCGATCGTCCCGCCCCGAAGCTGCGCCAGGGACATCGCCAGCCTGACCGCCTCGATCACGGACGCGGACGAGACCGGATTGCCTTTCCCGCGCTGGTATTCGGCGAGCCGTATCAGATAGCTGTAGACAGCGTACATCGGCTCTCCCCTGTTCAGACCCTCCCACAAAAGGGCATAGTAGGCGGGCGCCTTGTTCCCGGCACCGTACCCCGCCCTCGTGGAAAGCCTGTAGTACGAATACGGCATCAGAGTGTGATTTGCTCCCACCTTTGGCATATCCGACAGATCCTCGTCGGCATCCCGCCAGTTTTTGAGCCCCTCCACATGGTAGGATCCCGTCACCACCACAATGTCCTGCGGCTCCACGCCAGAATCCACAGCCTTCCTGATCTGCCGGCGCATGTACGCCTCGCGCAGCGCTGTCTCCGCCCAGTCATTCTCCGTCCCCTCCGTGAAGCTCCTGATATTGGCGCCAAAGCTGTTTGCCCCCAGATGGTAGGCTTCCATGCTGCCCGCCTGCTCCATGACGCGCTCCCAGAAGGTGTCGTGCCCGTCCCCGCCGCTCTTCCTGTCAAGCTGCTCATAGACATTCATCCTGCCTTCCTCGCCCTCTGTCTCCTGCATGCCGGACTCCGGGATCGCCAGAAAAGTCTCCGAGGGCAGATCCATAAAACGGCACTCCACCTGGTGTTTGTGGCACCACTGGATCGCCTGATACTCCGGCGAGTACTCTGCAAAGGGATAAAGCACTGTCCTCACAGGCGCCTCCTTCGTGTAGGCAAGCACCGCGATCGGCGGCTTTGTCTCCCCGCGCACTATGTCGGAGAGCATATCCCCAAAATCGCTCGGTCCCTCGACGAGCACAAGCCGCGGCTTCCGCTCGTCAAGAAAGCCTCTCAGGTAATATGCTCCGGCAGGCGACAGATGCCGTATTCCGAAAAAATTTGGATTTTTCATATCCCCACTCCTACTCTTAATATATGTTCCTCACCCGTTTTTTACGATCGCAAAGGGATTGTGCAGCGATGGAAACGCCCAGTATTCCCTGCCAAGATACATGCCGGGATCGTATACCGGCTCCTCGGCGACCTGGATCTCCTGATCCACGATCGCCGCCAGATAACGGACAGCCGCAGGCAGATCCGATTCCTGACGGTGTTCCTCCACGCCGATAAACTCCGCAAGCAGTCCTTCCCGCATGCGGTAAAAAACTGCACAGTCCAGAACCTGCTTTTCCGTCTTACCCGGCTGGTACGCATAACAGTGAAACGAATAACCATACAGCTTTTCCCCGTTATCCAAAGAGTACCTGTAAAAGCGAAGTCCCCAGCAATCCTTTCCGAGATAATGCGCCGCACTGTCACGAATGCTCTCCTGCACCTTTTTCCAGTCCCCGGAAAAAAAGTCACCCTCTTCATTTGCTGTCACCTGAAAAAAGATACATGACGGAAAGATCGCCGGCTCCTCATCCGTTTTCAGCCACGTATCGGACGCCTCGCGCGACGGAGCGATCACCGACATGCCCTTGTCTCCTGTCGTCTCCGCCAGGTAATAGACATACAGCCAGCCGGCAGACTCCTTTTTGGCAAAAGACGCAGCCGCATCAATTGATCCGTCCTTCCCCCTTGCCTCAACACCGCCAAATGACCTCTCGTCCAACGCCCGCAGCAGATAGTACTCCAGATGCGGCACGACCACCTCGTCCTCCGGATGGATGACAGCCTCATCCCCGCTCTCCTTGGGCAGGATCAGCCGGTCGTAGTAGCTGCCATCGCCGTAAAGATCCTCCGCGATCTTCCACAGACTGTCGCCCGCCTTTACCTTGTAGACCATATCTTCCTCCGGGCCGACAGAGAGTCTGATGTAATCCGTCTCCCCGGTTCCCGCTACATCCATCCCCGCATACAGCGTGCGGTACCCCTCGGTATCGGCTAGGGCGCGTGCTCCATAAAGATATGACCCGATGTCCTCCATCTCTCTTTCCGACAATTGATAGACACCGGAATACCGATATCGCTGCTCCGTCTTACCGGCAAGATAATAGCAGTTCACGCACCCGCCCGCATTGTCAAACCAGGCACTCATATTCTGGGAGATCCCGTAGACATATCCCTTATCTTCGCCCTCTTCCATGCGGACAGAACCTGCGTTGTAACAGTTGGAAATACCGCCCGTATTGTACCCGCTGATCCCTGCGGCGGCATACTCCTCACGTCCCATATAATCCGCTTTGATATCTTCTGCCTCCGACAGCATGATGACACTGCCCTTGTTCGCACAGTCGCGGATATCGCCGGAATTTGCCCCGGCGATCCCCCCTAGAACCCTTGCGCTGGAGACCGTTCCCTCGTTCGTACAGTCTGCCATAAGACCATTATTTCTGCCCGCAAGACCGCCGGCACAGGACTCGATCTGGATCCTGTCCGCATAGCCGCCCCCAGACCGCCATATTTTCAAGCCGCCTGTGTGCAGTGTGATCTCGCCACGGTTCACACATCCGCTGATCGTTCCACTTTTGTAATTGTTTATA